>CAMBWM010000115.1 GCA_945871335.1 Polaromonas sp. YR568
CCGCATCAATGCAAGCGCTGTGGATTTGCGGAGGCTGCGTTAGCGCGTAATCAATGGCCTTGTCCTGGTAGGGCAAGACCCTGCCGGTGAAGTACCACAGATGAAAGTTGTGCATAGAGCCCGCCATGGCATGCAGCAGCGCCGTGGCATTGTGGGCTTGCCCGACGCCCCAGAAACCGGTGCCGGGCTCTTGCAGTCTGTCGTGCCAATCGAACATGATCTCCAGTGCCTCGCCCGCACGTTTGCCGTCTGCACCGCCCTGCGCCTGGAGACCCAGCAAAAAACTGCCGAGATTGACGATGTTGTTGCCCTCTTGCCAGGGGTCACGCAAATCACGCTCACTGAGCCAGGCCTGTAAAAATTGCGGATCCAAAAAATGCCTGGCAAAAGACAGTTGTGCAGGCCAGTCCGGACACAAAGCCTGGACAGCACCCAGGCTGTAGTTGGTGACATGGAAATCGATGTACTGCCAGGTGTCAGCCAAGCGCGGCTTTTTAAATACAGCATCGTCCTGCATGCCCGGGATGCGAAAGACGCCGCTCTCAAGTCGGTGCCCGATCAACCAGGAGGCCAGCGACTCCCGGGCCTGCCTGGGTTGCTGGTGAATGTCACCCAATAAATCGCGGGCCATGACCGCGTTGTAAGTGCCGGGTAGCAACATGCCCGGCCATTGCTCTGCATCGTGACTGGCGCTCATTCTGAACACGCCGGGTGGACAGCCGGGCGCCTGCATGCTGAGGAACCAAGCGAGACTGCGCTCACGCGCTTGAACAATCGCCTGCTGCATTTTTTTTGCATCCGGACTGTCTACATGAAAATGCATTGGCATCGACTCAACCCTTCACCGCACCAGCGGTCATGCCAGAGATAACCCGTCGCTGGGCCAACAGAAAAAACAGGATCACAGGCAGCGTGGTGATGACGGACAAGGCCATGATTCCCTGAAAATTAACACCGAGCTCGCCATTGAGATTCATCAGCGCCACCGGCAGTGTGTAGGTGCTGGGCGATTTGGACACCACCAAAATCGGCAGCCATTGCGACCAGTTCAGCAAAAAGGTAATGATCGAAGCCGTGGCAACCACCGGCATGGCCATCGGAATGACCACCCGAAAAAGAATCTGAAATTCAGTGGCGCCGTCAACCACAGCGGCTTCCAGCACGGTTTTAGGCAGTGTTTTGAAAAACTGCTCAAACAGAAAAAACTGGATGGGACCCACTGCGAGAAACAAAACAATGCCCGTGTAGCTTCCAAGTAAACCAATTTTGAACATCACCAGGTAAACAGGGATCACCAGCAGCATGTAGGGGTACATGATGGTGGCCAGAAAACCGACCCGGAAAAGTCTGAACAGCCAAAAATCGGGCCTGCGAACCAAAGCGTAAGCACCCAGGGCCGTGACTAAAACGCCGATAGCCGTAGAGGCTGTCGTGATGGCAATGGAATTT
Source organism: Polaromonas sp. YR568 (assembly GCA_945871335.1). Next base: position 1,450 of record CAMBWM010000115.1, read on the forward strand.
CCCACATAGACCCAAAGCGGTGTTCCCCCAATTTGCGAGAGCTCACTCAGAATGCTGAGCGAAAACGATTCCGGCCAGGGCCGCAGCGGTGAGGAAAGAATGGCCTTGCTGCTACGAAAAGCGCTGACCAGCATCCAGTAAAAGGGATAAAGACAGAACAGACTGACTGTGACGGCCACAAAGTAAGCCATGCAACGAAGGTAAAACCGGGAGCTTGTCACACTTTCCCCCTTTGAGCGCCTTGCAGGTACATGGCCAACCAGGCCAGCGCAAGGACCAGCGAGAACAGCACCGTGGCCATGGCCGTAGCCTCACCATAACGCCCCTGGTCAAACAATTGGTAGGCGTAGTAACTCAGGAAGTTGGTGCTTTCGTTGGGGCCGCCCTTGGTCATGACCGCCACCACAGTGAATGTTTTCAGGTATTGAATGAGGGCGTACACCGAATTCACAAGGATCGCGGGACGCAACTGTGGCAACACCACATGCAAGAAAGCCTGCCAGGCGTTGGCGCCATCAATTTGGGCTGCCTCGTATTGCGATTTGTCGCAAAGTGCCAGATTGGCCCAGAAGATCACCACATAAAAACCGACGTGGTGCCACAACTCAGCGATCAGAACTGCGCTGAGCACCGTGTCCACCGATGCGATGCCGCCGAAAAGCGGTAAATTCAAAGCGCCCAGCGCCGTGTTGAGGGCCCCGAAGCTTTGATCAAACAACCAGCGCCAGACCACGTAGCCGGCAATGTCCGGCGTGACCACCGGCAAAAAAATGGCCACCTTGAAAAAAAGTTTGCCGCGTCCGATCAAGTTGGAGTTGAGCAACAGGGCATAAAGCAGCGCCAGCACAATCGTTGAGACGACTGCCAGCGCCGTGTACCAAAGTGTCCTGAGCAATGAAGCCCAAAAAACAGGGTCCTGCTGCAAGGTCAGGTAGTTCGCCCATCCCACCCACTGGGCCTGATTTTGAAGAGCGGTAGCCGAGGCCGTGAACGAGGTTTGAATGGCCAAGACGATGGGCCACACGCCAAACACCAAAGTCAACAGGGCAAAAGGGGCTGCGAACCACCAGAACACACCCACACTTTGTGGCGCACCGGGCTTGCGGCCCATCGCAGTCTTTAGCATCTCAAACCTGTGTCCGAACTAAAACCATGCAGGTGTGATGCGAGCACGGACACGGTCAGGCTGTCGCCGATAGCCGCAAGGACCCCTGCCGGAGCGCGGCAGATGGCCTGCTGCTCACCGATGGCCAACGTGATCAGCGTCTCTGCGCCCAGCGGCTCAATCATGCTGACCAGGCCTTGCCCGACAAGGGCTGCATCCGGCAATTCCCCCAGCATCAAGTGCTCGGGCCTGATGCCAACGACCATGGGTGTCATGTCAGCCCACGGAATTGGGCTCAAATTTTTTCGAGACCATCGGTGTCCATCACCGAATTCCAGCGTTGATGTTGTCCAGTGAGCGCTTAGCAGGTTCATAGGAGGCGAGCCCATGAAGCCAGCGACAAACTGGTTACCGGGCCGCGCATAAAGCTCGGCGGGCGTGCCAAACTGCTGTACGCAGCCTTGGTGAAGAATCGCGATCTTATCGGCCAGTGTCATGGCCTCGACTTGGTCGTGGGTGACATAAATTATGGTGGCGCCAAGCCGGTGATGAAGGCGTTTGATTTCTGCCCGCATCTCTGTTCGCAACTGCGCATCCAGGTTCGACAGGGGCTCGTCAAAGAGAAAGACTTTCGGGTTACGGACAATCGCGCGACCAATGGCCACACGCTGGCGCTGCCCTCCCGACAATGCTGCCGGCTTGCGACCTAACAAGTGCTCGATGCGTAACAGGCCTGCAGCATCATTCACCCGCCGGGTGATTTCTGCTGCAGGCGTTTTGCGCAACTGAAGGCCAAAAGCCATGTTCTCCCAAACCGTCTTATGGGGATACAAGGCATAGTCCTGGAACACCATCGCAATGTCCCGTTCACGGGTGGGGACATCGTTGACCGCGCGTCCATCAATCTCAATGACACCCTCACTGATGTCCTCAAGCCCGGCGACCATCCGCAGCAATGTGGATTTTCCGCAACCCGAAGGCCCGACAAACACCACCAACTCGCCATCGGGCACACTTATCGAGACGTCATTGACTGCGAAATTAGCCCCGTCATAGGTTTTTCGAACCGACTTGATATCGACGCGGGCCATTCACGCATCTCCTTTACTTTTTCGCGCTGAGCTTGGTGGTCAACTCACGCATTTCATTGGCAGTCTCAGTGATAAATGCTTTCCAGTTGGCCGGCGGCTTGGCCAAAGCACCCATGAGTTTGCGATGGTAGGCCGCTTCTAACTCGGGGTAAAAGGCGTGAACTGATTCTGGAAAATCATAGGCAGCCAGACTCCAGGCGGGCGATGCAAAAAGCTTCTGCCGATCTGACAAGGCGCTGACATTGAGGTCTTTGCGAACAGCAGATCCCACGTTGTCCAGCGATGCCTGTTGCGCTTGCTTGGTGAGCATGAACTTGGCAAATTCAACAGCGATCGCTTTGTTAGGCGAATTTTCCGGCACAGCGATACCCCGCATGCCGCCGATCACGACAGAGTTTTTACGGCCGTCGAAGGCAGGCCAAGGACCCACCACGAAATCGCCTCCCAGCACACTGGCTTGATCCCATTTTTTGACGTTCCAGTCACCCACCCGGAACATACCGGCTTTGCTGCCTTCAATGACCTGGTACATCTCTGCAAACGAATGATTGATGGTGTCGGGCGGCACGAAACGGGACTCCGTGTAGGCCTTGAGCACTTCCTCCAGCACTTTGGCACGCGCTGGCTCATCAACAACAATTTTGCCTTGCGGGTCGATCAAGGTGTGGCGAAGACCCGATCCAAACATGAACAGGTCGATCATGTGAATCAGGTCACGTGGCTTGGCCGCCTGAAGTGCCATTCCGAAGGTATTGGCTTTCCCGTCACCATCCGGATCGTTGTCCCGGAATTTAACGGCCACACGCTGCGCATCAGCCCAAGTGACGGGGAATTTTTCACCCACTTTGTCCAGCCAGCTTTTACGCACGCCCAAGGCCATCTGCACCCTTTGTGTGGGCAAAATGATCATTTTGTTGGCATGCGTAGCCACCCGGATGTCATCCTCTGACAAAAACGCCTTGTCTGTGACACTGGCCAAAACAGGTTTTAAGTCCATCAGTTTGTTGGTCTGATCAGCCACCCTGATGACGCGTTCGTAGTTGTTATAGATCAGGTCTGGTGCTGTGTTGGTATTGATCGCGGAGATGGACCTGCCGAACCACTGATCCGTCGGGTAATTGATGGATTTAACGGTCACGCCCGGTCGGGTTTTGGCGAACTCTGCGCTCAGCGATTGAAACCATTTGATGCCGTTGTCACCCAAGTCGTGCCAAACGACGAGCTCCTGGGCGCTCAAGTGACCACCAAAGGCCAAGGACGCTGTCAAAGCCAAGGATTTGATAATTTTTCGTATCTTCATGCGAGTCTCCTGAATAAATGTTGATGGGCCGAAAAAACAGAACTAGGTAATCGTTTTCCTACATTCTGGCGTATCCTCTCAAGGGTCTGCAATACTCGAAATCCCTTAGTCGCCAGAACTGAATGACGCCCAAAGACCCGCCCAACTCACTAAGAGCGCCAGCCCAAAGTGCGTCCATATCGATTGCCACGGTGGCTGCCAAGGCGGGGGTTTCAATTGCCACGGTGTCCAGGGTGCTCAATGGCTTGTCCAGTAAATTTTCCAAAGCCACGCAGACAAAAGTCTTGCAGGCCGTTAATGAATTGGGCTACCGACCTACAGTGGCCGCGCGCACACTGCGCAGCGGTCAAAGCCGTTTGGTGGCTTTGCTGGCCTCCAACATGGCAAATCCTTCAATGGCCTCGATTGCTGCCGCAGCAGAAGTTGCTTTACGCAAGTCTGGTTATGTGATGGTGCTCTGCGACACACACGACCGGCCGGAGCAGCAAGACGAATACCTCAAGGAGATGGGCTCTCACAACGCCAGAGGCGTGGTGATGCTGGGCGCGGTAGACAGCCCCGAATTGCGCCAACTGGCAAAGTCTCCGGAACGGATTGTGTTTGTCAACAGGCATGCCCCGGTGCCGATTGAAGGCGAGCGCTTTGTGGGCATCGACAATCGCCAGGCCGTGCTGGACGTAGCCCATTGGATGCACCAGAGGCACCAAAGTCCACTGGCACTCATTCATGGGGATATCCGGTCGTCTGCCACCCGCGAAAGGGTCGATGGATTTGTGGATGCATGCAAGAGTTTGAAACAGGCATTGCCCCGAAGTCATATCTGCTTCACGCCGGGTGTGAGTCATCTGGAGATCGGCTATCTGGGAATGAAGCAGTTGATGATGCAAAAAAACCCACCCCTGTCGGTTTTTTGTACCAGCGACTTGATCGCCTACGGTGCCCACCGCTGCTTACATGAGTTGCACCCCGGGTTTTTCCCCCTGATCACTTTGGTGGGCTTTGACCACAGCCCATTGAACGACTGGGTTGCGCCTTGGCTCCATGGCATCAGGGTGCCTTATGAACGTTACGGCGAAGCCATTGTCAGTGCGCTGGATTCTGACAAACCGCTGAATCTGCTGCTGCCGCATCAGTGGGTCAATGCAAGGACTGCAAGCGCGCTGTAAGCAGGAAATCCTGCCATCGGCATGAGGCAGCGCGTCAGGAACAGCGCAAACTCAAACCCCTGATGTATTCTTGCTTCACCCTAAGGATTGACCGACATGCCGCCTTCTGCCGCAACCGCCACCCCTCCCGTTCACTACCGCGTTGACATCGCCGACCTGCAGGCGCATCTGTTCCGGGTAACGATGACCGTGGCTGCACCTGCGGCACTGCAAACGGTGTCGCTGCCGGTGTGGATTCCGGGCAGCTACCTGGTACGTGAATTCTCCGGCCATCTGCAAAACCTCAAGGCCCTGCAAGGCAAGCGCGCGCTGCCTGCGGGCCAGCTCGTGCAGATCGACAAGTGCAGCTGGCAGATTCGCTGCGCCCCCGCCCGCCCGCTGGTGCTGGTCTACGAGGTCTATGCCAACGACGCTTCGGTGCGCACGGCCATGCTCAATGACATGCGCGGTTTTTTCAACGGCACCAGCTTGTGCCTGCGTGTCGAAGGCCAGGAGAGTAGCCAGCACGCGCTTGAAGTTATCGCCCCCAAGGCGCTGCCCGGATGGTCGCTGGCCACAGGGCTCACGCCGCACAAGGTGAGCAAGTCAGGCTTCGGCACTTACCACGCCGACAGTTACGACGCGCTGGTGGACGCCCCTGTGGAAATGGGCGCTTTCTGGAGCGGCAGCTTCAAGGCCTGCGGTGTGCCGCACCGATTTGTGGTGGCTGGTGCCGCGCCCAGTTTTGACGGAGACAAGCTGCTGGCGGACGCCCAAAAAATCTGCGAGACGCACATCCGCTTTTGGCACGGCAGTCAAAAACCGCCCTTTAAAAACTACCTGTTCATGCTCAATGCTGTCGATGATGGCTATGGCGGGCTGGAGCATGGCAACTCGACCGCGCTGATCTGCAACCGGCGTGACCTGCCACGCCTTGGAGATAAAAAAGTATCTGACGGTTACACCACGCTGCGCGGACTCATCAGCCACGAGTACTTCCACACCTGGAACGTCAAGCGCCTGCGCCCGGCCGAGCTGGCCCGCTATGACTACAGCCGCGAAAACTACACCGAACTGCTCTGGTTTTTTGAAGGCTTCACCAGCTATTACGACGACTTGCTGCTGCGCCGCTGCGGCCTGCTGGACAACGCGGGCTACTTGAAGCTGCTCAACAAAACCATCAACCAGGTGATGCAAACGCCGGGGCGGCTGGTGCAGTCGGTGGCGCAGGCCAGCTTTGACGCCTGGGTCAAGTACTACCGCCAGGACGAGAACACGCCCAACGCCAC
>CAMBWM010000116.1 GCA_945871335.1 Polaromonas sp. YR568
GTTTGACGGCGGCGCCTGGGAATGGCACCAAGACTACGGCTACTGGTACCACAACGGCTGCTTGTTCCCGCACATGGCCAGCGTGATGGTGGCGCTGGATCGCGCAGATCGTCACAACGGCTGTCTGCAGGTGATTCGCGGCTCGCACCAGGCGGGCCGCATCAATCACAGCACTGGACCGGGCGAGCAGGTGGGTGCCGACATGGAGCGTGTGGATCAGATGCTTAAAGAGATGGATCTGGTCTATGCCGAGATGGCGCCGGGCGACGGCTTGTTCTTCCACAGCAATGTGATGCACCGCTCAGACCAGAACCGCTCGCCTAACCGGCGCTGGACTGTCCTTTTTTGTTACAACGCGGCCCACAACACCCCCTACAAAGCGCAAGCCCACGCCAGCTACAACAAGCTGAACAAAGTACCAGACCATGCCGTCAAGGCAGCAGGCATACGCCTGAGTGATCCATCTCAGTCCCAGTTTCAAACCAAAAAGGACCACGTGGCGCCCGTCAAGCTGTGAGCGCATGTTTTCCCCGCAGCCAGGCAGAGGTTCTGACAAGCGAGGAATAATTTTGAAGGGTTCAAGATGAGAAGAAGAGAGCTAATCATGGCGGCTCCCATCTGTGCAATGGGTTCCATGACTTCGCCAATTCTCCATGCTGCTGCAGAAACGTGGGGGTCCGAACTATCGTATCCCTCAGGCTGGAACCCTGGCCGTCAATGGCAATATAAACCGCACCGAGTGGGGAATTTTTCTGGTGGCTATGAACAAATGTTTAAGTTCAACACCATAGCGGCGGGTCCAGTAGCCTCCCCGCTAGACCTTCAATTGATCGACACTAAAAAATTTAGTTTCTCTGGCAGGACTACTAAAACTATTGAAGATTATTTGAACAAGTGGCCCACGACGGGGTTGCTGATTGCGCGCAAAGGAAAAATATTCGTCGAAGCCTATCAAATGGGGCGAACACCTGAGATGCGCTTTCAAAGTTGGTCCATGGCTAAAAGCGTAACTGCCATATTGATGGGCATTGCATTAGATAAAGGCTTCATTCAGAGCATCGATGATCTTCCCGAAAAATACGTCCCTCAATTAAAAGACACTTTGCTAGGCGGTATCCCGATTCGGCATTTACTCAACATGTCCAGCGGTGTGGATGTGGTGCACGAACGCGATCCTTCCCGTATCGATTGGCCGGCTTTGTTGGCGCCTGGCCCTACCTCTGTCGGGCGTGTGGTGATTGGTTGGAAAGACAAGAAAGAAGAGCCTGGCATTCGATTCAATTACACCGAGTTGTGTCCATTGACCATTGGGATGGTGATTCGCAATGCTACTCAAAAGACCTTGGCGCAATTTGCGCAGCAATATTTGTGGCAACCCATGGGGGCTGAGGGTAATGCCACATGGTTGACTGATTCTCAAGGCTTTGAATTTAACTGTGTAGGCTTTGGTGCCCAATTGCGCGACTGGGCTCGCTTGGCACAGTTAGTGGCTCAAAAAGGAAGAATGGGGTCGACGCAAGTGGTGAGCAAATCATGGATTGAGGACTGCACCAAACACGGCCCTCAAGATACCCAAGTGGCTTACGGCAAAGCTCGCTCCGCTGCGGGGTATAAAAACTTTTTTTGGCATAACCATCCTCAAGGTCGGTGGTTGGCGATGAATGGCGCATTAGGCCAAAAAGTGTTGATAGATATGCAAACCGAAACCGTCTTGATTCACACCTCAGTTAGTGATGAGGTCGGCCCTTGGAATGATGATCTATTTCCATTATTTGTTGCAGCGATCAATTTATAAAGTTGAGTTTAAACAGCTGACCAAAAGTACTGGAAGTTTAAAAAACATCAGCATATTTACCCGGAATTACACATTCACTTCGCAAAAAGAAAAGCCTGCTAGCAATTAAGTAGCAGGCTTTATGATGCCCATAAGGCTTATCTTGGCTCCTCAACCTGGACTCGAACCAGGGACCTACGGATTAACAGTCCGGTGCTCTACCAACTGAGCTATTGAGGAATGGAGCCTTAAATTATAGCTTGCTTTTTTGCGCGCATCGGGTGGCTTAACTTGTGAATTGCGTCGCTCAGACGTCTGGCTTCTGCTTCCGGATCGTTGGCTGCAATCAAGGCGCGTACCACGGCCACTGAACCTACGCCACTGCCCATTACTTCAGTAAGTCGCGCAAAATCAATGCCGCCAATGGCAACCAGCGGGTACTCGCGTAGCAATTGCGCATAGGCATGAAGCCGGCCGGTGCCTTGTGCCGCGGTAACCATTCGTTTGAGTGTGGTGGGGAACACGGCGCCCATGGCCATATAGCTGGGCGCGTACGTGTCGGCCAGGCACATTTCTGCGTAACCGTGGGTACTCAGGCCCAGGCGTAATCCGGCCTGTCGAATCGCGTCCAGATCGGCCGTATCAATATCTTCCTGGCCCAGATGAACGCCATAAGCGCCGGCAGCAATAGCCACTTGCCAGTGGTCGTTGATAAACAGCAGTGCGTCTGTGTCTTTAACGGCTTGCACGGCAGACAGCACTTCCCGGTTGATAGCTGCCGGGTCGTTTGACTTGAATCTCAGTTGCAAAGTGGGCACGCCGGCCTGCGCCATCCGCGCTACCCATGCGGCGTCAGGCAACACGGCGTACAAGCCAAGCTGTTGTGGGCAAGCGGCAAAACTGTTGGCTCGCGGCAAAGGTTGAATACCGAAATCAAGCGGTTCAATAGGCCACTGGAGTGCATCGAAGTGGCCCGTCCGCTCAGTTTGATTTTGCCAGGCACGGGCTACACACGCGGCGTCTTTATCAATAAATCCCAAGCGCAAGCAAGCTTGTCTGGCGACTTGGTATACCGCTGGTTCTAGGCTGCTGTGGCTGAACGTTGGCGGGATGGCGCTCAAAGCTAAAGTGCTCTGGTGTGCATTGACGATGGCCTGAACTGCCGCTTCATGGTCTTTGGGTTTGATGAAAGAGTCGTTCGACATGCGTCTTCCTTGCTTGCTCAGTTGCTCGCCTGATGCCAAAACGGCGTGCCCAGCACGGGGGTACTGGGTTGGGCTGCATGCTGCTCGGCCATGACGCCGCCCAGGTAAGCTGCCCGCCCGGCTTGTACCGCATCGGCAAATGCGCTGGCCATTAGCAAGGGGTCTTGTGCCTGCGCCACGGCCGTGTTGAGCAGCACGGCGTCGTAACCCCATTCGAGCACCTGACAGGCATGCGATGGCAAACCCAGGCCGGCGTCTACGATCAAAGGTACGTCCAGGCGTTCGCGCAACAAGCGCATGGCGTAAGGATTGATTGGGCCCTTACCTGTGCCAATGGGGGCGGCCCAGGGCATCACGGCTTGGCAGCCTACATCCACCAGTTTTCGGCATAACACCAGGTCTTCGGTGCAATACGGCAGGACTTTGAAGCCATCCTTGATCAGTCGGCCAGCTACTTCAACCAGATTGAGTGTGTCGGGTTGCAGAGTGTAGTCATCGCCGATGAGCTCGAGTTTGATCCAGTTGGTCTCAAACACTTCCCGCGCCATCTGGGCTGTGGTGATGACCTCCTGGGGACTGTGGCAGCCGGCTGTGTTCGGCAAAACTGGGATGCCCAGTTTTTTGAGTAGTTCCCAAAAATCATTACGGGTGTCGGTTGCTGGCCCCTGGCGTCGAAGCGAGGCGGTGACCATGGCCGGTCGGGCACGGCGCAAAGCAGCCTCCATCACAGCCGGTGAAGGGTAGCGCGCTGTGCCCAGCAGCAAGCGACTTTGAAAGGTTTCGCCATATAAAACCAGCGGGTCGGTCTGCACTGAAGTCAAAGAGTCGTTCATGAATATTTCCTGGCCTTAGCCACCGGTGATGGGGGCGATGATTTCAATTTGGTCACCCTCTTGCAAAAGGGTCTCTTTGTATCGAGTTTTGGGTACAAATGTCAGGTTGATTGCTGCGGCAAAAGGCGGGCAGGCTTCGATCAGCACCAGGGCTTCGGCCAGCGTGGCGCCCTCGGCTAACTCGTGCCGGACATGGTTGATAAAAATATACATGAGCGTTCAGGCGATGGCAGCCTCAGAGCGCTCAACCCGCAAATTAAATCGATCGGCAAGAGCGCTGTGCCCGCATTGGAGCAGCTCCATCACGATATCCAGCATGGCGGGTGCGATCAAAAAGCCGTGGCGGTACAAGCCATTGATTTGGATTGTGTTCGGCGCGGTAAACCGCACAGCCGGCAGATTGTCGATCAGGGTCGGGCGGCATTGTGTGCTGAGTTCAAGAAGACGCGCCTCTGCAAAACCCGAGTGAACTGAGTAGGCGGCGCTGAGTAACTCTAGCGCCGACCGCACGCTGGCCGGTGACATGTCTTCAGACTCAATCTCGGTGGCGCCGATCACAAAAACATGGTCTTGCTTGGGGGCGATGTAAAGCGGATAGCGGGGGTGTACCAGCCGCACCGGCCGCAGCAACGTGACTTCAGGCGCGTGCACACGCAGCACCTCGCCGCGCACGCCGCGAACGCCGGGCCACTGGGGTTTGGCACCCAGACCCCGGCAGTCAAAGACCCAGTCCGGTTGGCCGCTCGTGCCGGGTCTGAAGTCTTCGGGTGATCGTGGGCTGTTCCAGTGCATGTCGACTTGGAGAAATTCAAGCTGGTGCAGCAGGGCCGCCAGCAATTGCCGGTTGTCTAACTGACCTTCGCCGGGCAGGTACAAACCGTTTTCAAAGCGCTGGCCTAAGGCTGGCTCAAGGGCCGCAATTGCCGCGCCGTCCAGTTCTTGAGCCGGCGGCAGATCAGGCATGGCGCGTGCCGTCCTGTCCATGTGGCGGGAAAAACGCATGGCTTCGGCTGCATCCTGCCGGTGCCAGACGATGAGCGTGCCGTTTTGTTGAAAAAAAGTGGGGAGGGCGAGCTGCGCAATCAGCTGCGGCCAGCGCAAAAGACTGTGGCTGCCCATGCGTACCACGCCGGCTTCGGTCACTGCTGATTCGGCCAGTGGCGCCAGCATGGCGGCCGCAGCGAGTGCCGCTGAGCCCGTAGCGTCTTCAGGGCCAGCTTCGTACACCTGGACGCGGTGGCCGGCTTGCGCCAGCGCCAACGCCAGCAGCCGACCCATGAGGCCGGCGCCGATAACGAGCATGTGGGAGTCAGGGCTTGCGGTCATTGAATCCATCTGAATTGAACAGCTGGATAAAACAAGAGCGTGCTTGAAAAAACGACGCTGTCTGAAAACTTCCCACGCCAGCATGATCTGGATCGGGTCTTAGGGTTTTTCTCAGCCCTGCACTTGGCAAGACACCCCTGTTTCATCCTTGACTTCATTACATCACATCCGGCCGTGCCCGTGGTACAGGCGGGCTGTCGGGGCATGCCTGATAATTTTCACATGAGTACTTTTAATTTCCCTGTTCCACACCATCGTTACGCCCGAGTCTTGTCAATCGCCGGCTCTGACAGCGGTGGCGGTGCCGGCATCCAGGCCGACCTCAAAACTTTCAGCGCCCTGGGCTGCTACGGCATGACGGCCATCACGGCCTTGACGGCGCAAAACACCTGCGGCGTGATCAGTATTCACCCGGTGCCGCCGGAGTTCCTTAAGGCGCAGCTCCAGGCCGTCATAGAGGACATCGGCGTTGACGCCGTCAAAATCGGTATGTTGCACTCGCCGGAGATCGTGCGCGTAGTGGCCTGGGCTATTTCCCACTACAAACTCACGCAGGTCGTACTCGATCCGGTGATGGTGGCCACCAGCGGAGATCGCCTGATTGAGTCAGCGACAGTGCAGGTGCTGCAGCAGGAGCTTTTTCCGCTGGTGTCTGTGATCACGCCCAACCTGGACGAAGCGGCCTTGCTGCTGGGCCGCGAGATTGACAGCGCCGAAGCGCTGGAGCAGGCGGCTGATGATTTGCTGGCATTGGGCGCACGCACGGTGCTGCTCAAGGGCGGTCATCTGCGCGGTGCGGCAGTGGTCGATGTGTTTGCACAAGCCGGGCAGCGCCATTTGCATCTGCGATCTGAACGTATCGCCAGCCGCAACGTTCACGGTACCGGTTGCACCTTGTCTTCGGCCATTGCCGCCTATCTGGCTCTGGGCTTGCCGCTGCGCGAGGCGGTTCAGCAGGCCCGCAATTACATTTTGGCCGCCATCACTGCCGGCGCAGGGGTACAAACCGGCCAGGGCCATGGTCCGCTGAACCACGGCCATGCCCCGCTAGCGATGGCAGTGGTTCCGCTGGACTGACAACACAGCACTTGATCATCAGGCCTTCGGCTTAGGCCTGCTCAGCCAGGCGGCGGCAAATGTCAAAACTAAGGTGGGCAAGGCGGCGCCAAAGGCAGGTGTGTAGCGGCTCGAAAGGTGGTACATCGCTATACCGGCCAGCCAGATCACCACTGGCAGCACGTTCACTGCTGGCGCTTTTTCTAACAAGTCAGCCGCGCGAACACCAAAAGCCAGCCGGCCGAGAATCACGCCAAACAGTGGCACAAACACCGAACTCAGCAGCAGTAAAAAGGGCTCAAGACTGTGCATCGGTAGCAGCATGGCCAGCAGGGTGCAAGCCAGCACCATCAACACGCCAAACTGGCGAATGCCCCAGCGCGGCAACAAGCTGTGTGCAGACACGGCACCCGAGTAAGCATCCCCATAGGCGTTATCGACTTCGTCGATCAAAATCAAAGACAGCGCAATCAAACCGCCCTGGGCCAGCAGCAGCGCAGTGACCAGGTCGGTGCTGGGCAGTGTCAACACCACCAACACACCCAGGCTGTAACACCAGATATTGGCCAAGGCATATCCCAACCAGGTCCCGCGCAGCGCCGCCCCGCCACTGCGACCATGGCGCGCATAGTCGGCCACCAGCGGCAGCCATGAAATCGGCATGGCAATCACCAGGTCCAAGGCCGACATGACGCCCATGCCACCAGCGCCAGCACGGTTCCACAGGGCTTCAAAGCCTTTGAGCTGCGCCATCGACAAAAATTGCCAGCTGAGCCATATCAGTGAAAGCACCACCAGCGGCAAAGCCACCCGGGCGATCAGTTTGCGCACCAGTTGCACCATTGACACGCTCATCAAGAGCATTACAGCAGCGCCCCAAAGCACGGTGGTCACATACGGCCAGTAGGCGGCCGTCATGCTGCCCGACTGACGACCAATGGCCACTGTTGCGTCGCGCATCACAACCAGCTCAAAAGCCCCCCAGCCTAGCAATTGAACGATATTCAATACGATGGGCAGTCGGGCAAAAGAACGGCCGTAGACGGCGTGCATCAAGCCGGCGCTGGCCAGTCCGCTGTCGCAGCCTATCTTGGCGACCCAGCCCAAAATACCCGCGCCAAGGATGGAGCCAGTCACAATGGCCAGCAAGGCCTCTTGGGTCCCCATGGCCGGCATCAGGT
>CAMBWM010000117.1 GCA_945871335.1 Polaromonas sp. YR568
ATGAGTCAACAAACCACCAAGCGCATGGCGCTCAAAACCCTGGCCAGCTGCGCAGCGGTCGCCGCCTTACTGAGCACAGCCGGCCTGGCCCAGGCACAGACCAAGCTCAAATGGGCGCACGTCTATGAGACGTCAGAGGCTTACCACACCTCCTCGGTGTGGGCCGCTGAAGAGATCAAAAAACGCACTGCCGGGCGCTATGACATTCAGGTGTTTCCGGCCTCAACGCTGGGCAAAGAAAGCGACATCAACCAGGGCCTGCAGCTGGGCACGGTAGACATCATCATCTCCGGCGCCTCGTTTGCAGCGCGCAGCTTTCCGCGCATCGGCGTGGCTTACTATCCCTACACCTTCCGCGATTCGGACCACCTGCTTAAATACGCCAAGAGCGCTGTTTTCAAAGAGCTTTCTGAAGGCTACAAGGCCAAGACCGGCATCCAGACGGTGGCTGTTACTTACTACGGCGCTCGCCACTCAACCAGCAACAAGGCCTTTAAAAACTGCGACGAAATGAAAGGCCTGAAGATGCGTGTGCCTGACGTGCCAGCCTATATGGCACTTCCCCGCGCCTGCGGTGCCAACCCGACACCGATCGCTTTTGCCGAGGTCTACCTGGCACTGCAAAACGGCACAGTGGACGCGCAAGAGAACCCGCTGCCCACCATCGAAGCCAAGAAGTTCTATGAAGTTCAAAAGAACATCATCATGACCGGCCACATTCTGGATTCACTGGTCACGCAAGTTGGCCCCCACGTCTGGACCAAGCTCAGCGACGCCGACAAGAAAATCTTCACCGACGTGATGCAGGAAGCCGCCGCCAAAGGCACGGCCGAGATCAAAAAGCGTGAGGGCGAGCTGGTCAGCGAGTTCAAGAAAAAAGGCATCAACATGATTGAAGTGAACAAAAACGACTTCCGGGCCCGCATCGTCAAAGCTGTTGACATGGCCTCCATGGGCTACGACAAGAAGGACTGGGACCGTATCCAGGCCATCAAGTAAGCAGCGCGAGCAGATCAAGCCGGCTGGCTTGATCTCAGCCGGGGTGGGCGCAGCCAGCGCTACCCCGTTTTTTTGAATCCACCAAGACGGGTGACCCATGAGCTCCACTGTTGACATTGACGCCCGGCCCAAAGTCATGGGCGATGACGGCGAGTTTCACGCCACCGATGAAGCCGTTGACTTGTCGGGCACCACCATTGAGGCTTGGGCCGCACTGGCTTTCTTTTGGGCGCTAGGTCTGACAGTTTTTTACCAGTTTTTCACACGCTACGTCATGAACGACTCGGCCGCCTGGACGGAAGAGATCGCTCGCTACCTGCTGATTGCCACCGTGTTTGTGGGTGCTGCCATTGGCGTGGCCAAGAACAACCATATTCAGGTCGATTTTTTCTACCGCTTCATGCCGCGCTGGCTGGGCCGGGCCATGGCCCTGCTGACCGATGCGATGCGCATCGCTTTTTTGGGTGCGGCCGTGGTGCTGACCTGGCAGATGATGCAAAAAATGGGCAACTACAAAATGACCATCGTGGACCTGCCCATGAACCTGGTCTACGGCGTGTGCCTGGCCGGTTTTGCCGGCATGTTTTTGCGCGCCCTGTGGGTGGCCCGTATTCACTGGCAGCGCGGCTACAGCGTCCTTGAGCGCCCTGAATCAACGATGGAAGACCGCTAAATGCTCAAGATAATTTTTCTGTTTTTGATGAGTGGTGGCATTCCCGTGGCCATGGCCATGGCCGGCGCTTCGCTAATCTACATTTTGCTGACCAACAGCTCGCCGCCTTTTGTGGTGATTCACCGCATGGTCAGCGGTATTGACAGCTTTCCGCTGCTGGCTGTGCCCTTCTTCATTCTGGCCGGCAACTTGATGAACAACGCCGGCATCACCAACCGCATTTACAACTATGCGCTGGCGCTGGTGGGCTGGCTCAAGGGCGGTTTAGGCCATGTCAACGTGGTCGGCTCGGTGGTTTTTGCAGGCATGAGCGGCACCGCCATTGCCGACGCCGCCGGCCTGGGCACCATCGAGATCAAGGCGATGACGGACCACGGCTACAGCAAGGAGTTCGCCGTCGGCGTGACGGCAGCCTCGGCCACGCTGGGGCCCATCATTCCCCCCAGTCTACCGTTCGTGATCTACGGCATGATGGCCAACGTCAGCATTGGCGCGCTGTTTCTGGCGGGCATCTTGCCGGGCGTGTTGATGGCGCTTTTGATGATGCTGACCGTGGCTTACTTCGCGCACAAAAACGGCTGGGGTGGCGACGTCAAATTCAACGGCAGCAAGCTGGCCAAAGCGCTGTTTGAAACCGCCGTGGTGATTGGCTGGCCGCTGCTGCTGTGGGTGTTGATAAGCAAGCTCGGCTTTCCGCCTCAGCTCACTGTGGCTGTGGCTCTGGTCGTATTGTTTGTGGCTGACAAGGTTTTTAACTTTCAGGCGGTGCTGCCCATCATGACGCCAGTGTTGCTGATTGGCGGCATGATCACCGGCATCTTCACGCCCACGGAGGGCGCGATTGCCGCCTGCGTGTGGTCGCTGGTTCTGGGCTTTGTCTGGTACCGCACCATCAACCTCAAGATGTTCGTCAAAGTTTGTCTGGACACAGTAGAGACCACGGCCACGGTGCTGTTCATCGTCGCTGCGGCCTCGATCTTCGGCTGGATGTTGACCGCCACCGGCGTGACCACCGACATCGCCGCCTGGGTGCTGGACTTCACCCAGGAGGCCTGGGTGTTTTTGCTGCTGGCCAATGCGCTGATGTTGTTTGTCGGCTGCTTTTTGGAGCCGACAGCAGCTATCACCATCCTGGTGCCGATTTTGGTGCCGATTGCCACCAAGCTGGGCATTGACCCGGTTCACTTCGGACTGGTGATGGTGCTCAACCTCATGATTGGCTTGCTGCACCCGCCGATGGGCATGGTGCTGTTTGTGCTGGCCCGGGTGGCCAAGTTGTCCGTCGAACGCACCACCATGGCCATCCTGCCCTGGCTAGTGCCATTGATGGGTAGCTTGATCATCATCACTTATGTGCCCAGCCTGGTTTTGTGGCTGCCCAAAATGTTTTATTGAAATAGCACCATGACACCTTTTATTCGCCTCCACGCCGCCGATGACGTGCTGATTGCCAGAGCCCAACTGGTGGGCGGCACACAGATTGAAAACATCGCCGTGCGCGGCCTCATACCGCCCGGCCACAAGGTGGCCACACGCGCACTGGCCGCCGGCGAGCCGGTGCGCCGCTACAACCAGATCATTGGTTTTACCAGCCAGGCCATCGCCGCCGGCGAGCATGTGCACACGCACAACCTCAACATGGGGCCGGACAAGGGTGACTTTGCGCGCGACTACGCCATTGGTGCCGATGTCAAGCCTGCGCCGGCCAAGCTCGAAGCCACGTTCATGGGCATCAAGCGCGCCGACGGCCGCGTGGCCACGCGTAATTACATCGGCATTTTGTCCAGCGTCAATTGCTCGGCCACCGCAGCACGCGCGATAGCCGACCATTTTTCGCGCCGCACCAACCCGGCTGCGCTCAAAGACTTTGCCAACGTGGACGGTGTGGTGGCGCTGACGCACGGCACTGGCTGCGGGATGGACGGCGACGGCCTGGGCATGAAAATTCTGGAGCGCACTTTGGCCGGCTATGCCACCCACGTGAACTTTGCCGGCGTGTTGGTGGTGGGCCTGGGCTGCGAGTCCAACCAGATCAACACCTGGCTGGCGCACAGCGCACTCCAAGAAGGCGAGAATTTTCGGGTCTTCAACATTCAAGACAGCGGCGGCACGCGCCAGACGGTGGACAAAGGCATTGCCCTCATTCTAGAGATGCTGCCGCGCGCCAACGCTGTCAAGCGCGAGCCCTGCAGCGCTGCGCACATCACCATCGGCCTGCAATGCGGTGGCTCGGACGGCTACTCGGGCATCAGCGCCAACCCGGCCCTGGGCGCGGCGGTGGATTTGCTGGTGGCGCACGGCGGCACCGCCATCCTCAGCGAAACACCTGAGATTTACGGCGCCGAGCATTTGCTCACGCGCCGCGCAGTGCGGCCCGAGATAGCGCACAAACTGATTGGCCGCATCAAGTGGTGGGAGCAGTACACGCAGATCAACGGTGGCGAGATGAACAACAACCCCTCGCCCGGCAACAAGGCCGGCGGCCTGACCACGATTCTTGAAAAATCGCTGGGTGCGGTGGCCAAAGGCGGCACCAGCAACCTCGAAGCTGTCTATGAATACGCCGAGCCCGTGAATGCGCACGGCTTTGTTTACATGGACACGCCGGGCTACGACCCGGTGAGCGCCACGGGCCAGGTGGCCGGCGGTGCCAACTTGATTTGCTTTACCACCGGGCGCGGCTCGGCCTACGGCTGCGCGCCCTCGCCTTCACTCAAACTGGCCACCAACTCGGCCCTGTGGAAGCGGCAGGAAGAAGACATGGACATCAACTGCGGCGAGATCATTGACAGTGGTATGAGCATTCAGGCCATGGGCCAGCGCATTTTTGAAATGGTGCTGGCAACCGCCTCGGGCGAGCAAAGCAAAAGTGAAAAACACGGCTATGGACAAAACGAGTTTGTACCCTGGCAAGTAGGAGCGGTAATGTGATGACAACGATCCAAGAAAAACTCTTTGCAGCAGGCGCCTTGCGCACGCAATGCGCCGATATCCTGCGCGGTGCCGGCAGCCAGCGCGAAGAGGCGGACAAAGTGGCCGCCAATCTCGTCATGGCTAACCTCAGCGGGCATGACTCGCACGGCGTTGGCATGCTGCCGCGCTATGTCGACGCCGTGCTGGAAGGCGGCTTGAGCCCCAACGCCAGCGTCAAGACCTTGCTGGACGCCGGCACGCTGCTGTCGCTGCACGGCCAGCGCGGCTACGGCCAGGTGGTCGGCAAGCAAGCCATGCAAATGGCCATGGCCCGCGCGCAAGAACACGGCAGCTGCATCATGGCGCTGGCCGAAGCGCACCACCTGGGGCGCATCGGCCACTTTGCTGAAATGGCGGTGGCCCAAGGGCTGGTAGCGCTGCACTTTGTCAATGTCAAATCGCGGCCGGTGGTGGCGCCCTGGGGTGGCGCCGACGGCCGCTACGGCACCAACCCCTGCTGCATCGGCGTGCCCATCCATGGCCAGCCGCCCTTTGTGCTGGACTTTGCGACCAGCCGCGTGGCGCAGGGCAAGATGCGCGTGGCGCACAACCTCGGCAAAACTGTAGCGCCGGGTTTTCTGATTGACGAAAAAGGTCACCCGACGACCGATCCCGGCGTGGTGGTGGTGCCGCAAAGCGGCGGCTTGTTTGGCGCGCTCATGCCTTTTGGTGAACACAAGGGCTCGGGTCTGGCCATGGCCTGCGAGTTGCTGGGCGGCGCGCTCACCGGCGGCGGCACCTGGCACCAGCCCACCAACACGGCGCGCGCTGTCACCAACAGCATGCTGACCATTTTGATCAACCCGGCCAAACTGGGTACGCAAAGCGCCATGGAGACCGAGGCCCTGGCCTTTGTCGAATGGATGCGCGCCGCCCCGGCAGCGC
Source organism: Polaromonas sp. YR568 (assembly GCA_945871335.1). The sequence continues at coordinate 5,531 of CAMBWM010000117.1, forward strand.
CCGGCTTTGAAGCCGTGCAAATGGCGGGCGAACCCGAGCGCGCCGCACGCCTCAAACGCGCTAAAGACGGTATTGCTATTGACCCTGAAACCTGGCTGGAGTTGCGTCAGGCCGGGGACAAAGTGGGCGTTGTTTTACCGGCTTGAACAGCCACTTACTCAAAACATGCGCAGTGCCTGGCATGTCCGACTGAAGTCACAACATGAACGACACCCCACCCAAGAGCTCTGCTTTTTTGTCACCCGCCGACCTGCCGCGCCTGAAGGCCCAAGGGCTGAACGTGCCCGGTTACGCACGCGCCGGCTTAACGCCCGGCGTGGTGCATCTGGGCTTGGGGGCTTTTCACCGGGCGCACCAGGCGCTGGTGTTTGACCGCTTGCTGGCAAGTGGCGACACGCGCTGGGGCATTTTTGGTGTGGCCATGCGCAGCACCCAACTGGCCGACGCACTGGCCGCGCAAGCGGGCCTGTACGCGTTGCAAATCGCCAGCCGCGATGGAGTAGCCTGGCAGGTGGCCGGCGCGCTGCTGCAAACCGCCGTGGCCGCCCGCGAGCCCGAACAAGTCCTAGCTGCCATGGCCTCGCCCACCACACGCTGGATCACGCTCACCGTCACAGAAAAAGGCTACGTGCCAGCGCTGGCCGATTTGCTGGTGCAAGGCCTGGCCAGGCGGCATGCGGCGGGCCTGCCCGGACTGACCATCGCCTCTTGCGACAACCTCACCGGCAACGGCCGCCATTTGCAAGCGCTGTGCCTGGAGGCCGCCCACGCCATGACGCCCGCGCTGGCGTCCTGGGTACAAACGCAATGCGCTTTTCCCAACAGCATGGTGGACCGCATCGTGCCGGCTGCCACGCCGGCGCGTCTGGACGCTGCGCGCCAGGCCCTGGGTGTGGCGGATGCGGGTGCACTGGGCACCGAAGGGTTTTGGGAATGGGTTTTAGAGCGGCGCTTCGCAGACCCGGCAGACGCGCAGGCGCTGCTCAGTGCGGGTGTGACGGTGGTCGATGAGGTGCGGCCCTTTGAAGACGCCAAGCTGCGCATGCTCAACGGCAGCCACTCGGCCATGGCTTACATCGGTGCGGTGGCTGGCTTACCGACCATTGCCCAGTGCATAGGCCAGCCCGTGCTGCATGCGCTGGTGCATGGCCTGATGACGCACGAGATCGGTCCCCACCTCAGCCGCCAGGACTGGCCAGCCTACCGCGACGCATTGCTCGCACGCTTTGCCAACCCCGAGCTCAAACACAGCGTGCACCAGATCGCCAACGACGGTTCTCAAAAAATTCTGCAACGCTGGGTGCCACCGGTTCTGGACCTGCTGGCGCAAGGCCAGGCTTTTGAACGGCTGGCCTTTGCCGCTGCAGCCTGGATGCGCTTTTGCCTTGGCGAAGACGAGCAGGCTCAGACCTACACCATCAACGATCCGCTAAGCGATCAGCTGCGGGCCTTGGCCAGCACGCACGCTAGCGACGCTGCAGCCACCGTGCAAGCGCTGGGCACGCTGACCAGCGTGTGGGGCGAGGCGCTGCCGCGCAGCGCGCCCTGGCTGGCCGGCGTCACCACTCAGCTCAAAAACATTTCCAGCCACGGCATGCTCAAGGCGGCTGCGCTGCTGCCTTAGCCTTTATCGACACGAAGCAACGCCCATGAAAATCACCAGCGCCAAAGTCATCGTCTGCAGCCCCGGGAGAAACTTCGTCACC
>CAMBWM010000118.1 GCA_945871335.1 Polaromonas sp. YR568
GTATTCAAAGACCTGGCCAACCGGGACAAGGGCGCTGCCAAGCTGGTGAAGGAAAAATTAGACGACATCAAGCGCGCTAAAGGGCAGGAAGCTGTCGCGGCCGAGTGGGCTGACAAGGCCCGCACTCTGCTGGCCTTGCCCAAGCTCAATTTGGCCGATGCGCTGGCCTGGCAGCGTGACGCCGCCAAAGCCGGGGCGCCGCTGTCTCGCGAGCCGCTGGCCGGGCTGAAAGTGCAACTGGCTGAGCGCGTCAAGACCATCGAAGACCTGCAACACCGCGCCCAGGTTCAGCGCGAGGCTGCCGTACTGATTACACAGCGCACGGAAGTGCTTTCCACCAAGCCCTGGCGAGACGCGCAGGCGATTTGGGAGGCCTTGCGCGCCGACGTTGCGCACTGGCAGTCCCAGGCCGCAGAGCTGACTCAGGACCCGGTCTGGGCCAGTGTGGACGCCAAGTTTTTGCCGCTGATTGAGAATTCGCGGGCCCAATTACTCGCCGTCTGGGAGGCTTTTCAAGCCGCTCTGGCGATGGCGGTGGCGGCCTCTGAAGATGCCGGCGCGCCCTTGCCGGCCGTGCCGGTGTGGGCTGACGAACTGCGCAGCGGGCGTGGCCAGAGCGCCGAGTCGGGCGCTGTAGCCGGTGACAAACCGGCCCGCGCACCCAAGGTCAAGATCGACCCGGCGGTGCTGGCCGAACTCCGCGCCAAAGCCACCGAAGCCGTTCAGGCCGCGCTGACCAAGCTCGAAGCCGAAGTCGCCGAAGGCCATGGCAAAGCCACCCCCAAGGCCGCCGCCGACTTGCGCGCCGCCCTCAAGGCGCATGTGCGCAATATCCCGAACACGCTGGAAACCGCCGCACATACGGCACTGACCGCCGCCGGTGAGCTCGAAGGATGGCAGCGCTGGCGCGCCGACCAGATCCGCGAAGACCTGGTGGAAAAAGCCGAAGCGCTGGTTGCCAAGCCGCTGGGCGGGCGCAAGCAGCAAGAAGCCCTGCGCACCATGCGAGAGCAGTGGAAAACCAGCGATCAGGGTGGCACGCCCAACCATGCGCTGTGGAAACGCTTTGACGACGCCTGCAACGAGTCTCACAAAGTGGTCGAGGCTTGGCTTGAAAAAACCAAAGAACAGACCGAAGCCACGAAAGCCCAGCGCCGCGTGCTGATCGACGAAGTGCAGGCTTGGGCCGAAGCCCACAAGACAAACACCGACTGGAAGCTCCATATTCGCAGTCTTAACGGCTTTGTGAGCAAGTGGCGCGATGCCGGCCATTTGAGTGAAAAAGCCTTTGCCGAGATTCAGCCCGAGTGGAAAGCCGCGATGGACGCCGCCGATGCACCGCTGACCGCCGCCCGCAACGACAGCCTGGCGCGCCGCCGCGCCATGATTGACGAGGCGCAAGCCCTGGGCGCCGAGCCGCAACTGCGCATCGATGCCGTCAAGGCCGTGCAGCAACGCTGGCAGGCAGAAGCTCAGCAGGTGCCGATCGAACGCAAGCAGGAGCAAAAGCTTTGGGACGCTTTTCGCAAGCCGATTGACGACGCGTTTCAGCGTAAAACCGCAGAGCGTGAAAAAGCCGCCGGTGCGTTGGGCGAATTTGACCGCATGGTGATGGAAGCTTCCAAGGCGGTGGCCGCAGCCACGGCAAGTGGGGACGCGCAAAAAATCCACGCCGCCGCCAAGGCCCTGGAGGCCGTGGTTCGCGGCCAGTTACCGGTGGCGTCGCCTGCTGCCCCTGCAGCTTCAGTCGCCGCACTTGCGCCAGCCGAAGCCTCTGCGCCGGCCGAAGCCGCAGCGCCCGTCGCTGAGCAATCTGCCCCAGCTGTTGCTGTAGCCGACAGCGTTGCTGAAGTTGCACCTGAAGCAGGATCTGAAGCCGCACCCGAAGCCGCTGCCGCGAGCGAAGACGCAAGCGAAGACTCCGCACCCGCCACCGATGAGGCCGCTGCCAAAGCTGAGCCTGTCCCAGCACCTGCGCCGGCCAAGCCCGCACCCAAGCCCGTGGTCGCCATGCGCGGCGATGACCGCCCCGGCATGCGCAAGGCCGAGCCCGCTCCCACTGGCCGCGGCGGCAAGTTTGGTGATCGCAAAGACGCGCGTCCCGGCAGCAAGCCCGATGCGCGCCCGCGCACCGGCATGGAAAACAAGTTTGAACCGCGCCGCGACGAGCGTCCTGAGCGCGGCGGTCGCAGTGAGCGACCAGCTTTTGAAGAGCGTGGTCCACGCCTTGGTGATGCCGCTTTCCGCGCGCAGCGTGAAGCCTTTGAAATTGCCAATCAGGCCCTGCAAAAACTCCATGAGCAAGCCCATGGCGAAGTGCTCACCCATTTGCTGTCAGCCTGGGAAAAGCGTGATCCTGCTCAATTGCCCTCCGCTCAAGACCTTGGCAAGCCCGTCCCGGCGGCCACGCGTACGCGTTGGGCGCAGTCTTTGTCTGCGCCAGCCAAGGGCGATGCCGCCGAAGCCTTGCTGCGTCTGGAGATTGCTACCGAGTTGCCCACCCCGGCAGAGCACATCAGCGCGCGCCGCATGTTGCAGCTGCAACTGCTCACCCGCCGCAACGCGCCTGCGCCGCATGAAACCACGGCAGACGACATGGCCCACGTGTTTGGCAGCGCCTTTGACGCCTCGCAAAGCCGGCGCGTGCAAAACATTCTCAAGGCCTTGCTCAAGCGCTGAGCTGCAAAGCAGTTTTAATCAATTACCGGGCTTGAAAAAGGCATTCAGCAGCGAAACGAGCTCGGGAAAATTTTCTGCAAAGCGCCCGGGGTTGACGAAATACGCCTCGCTGGCCACCGCAAAAAACTCCGCCGGTGCGCTGGCCGCATAAGCGTCAAGCCAAGGCGCTTGCGCACCGAAGCGATCGGCCATGGTCACTTGGGTGCAAAACCTGGCGTAACTCTCTTGCATGGTGGTTTGCCATTGCTCGCGCAGTGCGCGCGTGGGAAGTGGTGGGCAACCATCCGCTTGGCCGTTGCGCATGTCGAGCTTGTGAACAAATTCATGGATCACGACGTTGTAGCCCTCGGGCGCTGCCTCGCCCGCAGCGGCCACGTCGGCCCAACTCAGCGTGACCGGCCCCATCTCCATGGCCTCGCCACTGAGCTCTTCGGTGTAGCGGTGCACCACGCCAGCTGCGTCGGTCACTTCGCGGCGCGCCAGCATGGCGCCGGGGTGCACCACAATCCCCTTGAAGTCGTCGTACCAATGCAGCCCCAGGTGCAGCACCGGCAAGCAGGCCTGCGCAGCAATCGCAACGGCCATCTCATCAGTCACTTGCAAACCATGCGCACCGAAAAACTCTTTGTCCGCCAGAAATTCGGCACTCATCGTGCGCAAACGCCGGGCCAGCGCCGGCGGCTCGGCGGGTAAAAAAGCAAAGTCCTGCAAGGTGCGTTGCCAAAGCGCATCCGGGATGGCTACACCGCGCGCGCCGGCAGGACGCATTGCCTGAGGCAGCCAGCCGAGCAAGCGCTTGAGCACGGCGAGTGGCTTAAACGGGCAGCGCCAGCCGCTGCAACCCAGTGGCACTCAGGCGCAGCACCTCGGCTCGCGGCGGATGGGCGGTTGCATCCCAGTCGCTGAGCACCACGCGCTGTAAGCCCTGCGCCAGCGCATGCACAGTCGGCCTGTGGGTGTGGCCGTGAATCAGCGTCTGTGCACCGGCAGCTTGCAGCCATTGGACGGCTGCAGTGCTGTCGACCTCGGCGTAGGCAGCACCCTCTTTGTGTCGCGCCTGACTTTGCGTCCGCAGCGCCAGGGCAATGGCTTCACGCTCGGCCAGCGGGCGCGCCAAAAAAGCCTGCTGCCATGGGGCTTGTTGCACTTGCTGCCTGAACGCCAGGTACTCGGTATCGTCCAGGCACAGCGCGTCGCCGTGGGACAGCAGCCAGTTTTGTCCGGCAAATTGCAACACGGTCGGGTCTGCCAGCAAAGTGGCATGACAGCGTTCCATCAGGGTTTGGCCCACCAGAAAATCGCGGTTGCCATGCATGAAAAAAAGTGCAAGTCGCTGTCCGGCAGCACTCATTTCGTCAGCGCAAAGTGCTTCAAAGCGCCGGTTCAGTCCACCGTCGTCATCGATCACGTCATCACCGACCCAGACTTCAAACACATCGCCCAGCATGAAGACGGCGTCAGCCGGTGTGCTCTTCAGGTAGTGCGCCCAGGCGTTGAAGGTGGCGGGCTCTTGCGCGCGCAGGTGCAGGTCGGAAATGAAGTCCACCGCGGCCCATGAAGCAGGCGCTTGCAGCGTAGCCATGGTGGGCAGAGTCATGGAGGAGGCCATTGCCGCACAGCAGGGCGCGGGCCCTGACGGAGCGGCTTTTTCTTCAGGCCAGCAAGACAGCTTTTTCGATGATCACATCGACCAGCGGCACGTCTTCATGAAGGCCCTTGCGGCCGGTTTTGCAGCCGGCAATCTTGTCCACAATCTCTGTGCCTGTAATGACTTTGGCAAACACCGCGTAACCCCAGCCCGAAGTTGTCGGACCGGAATGGTCCAGAAAGTCGTTGTCTGAGACGTTGATGAAAAACTGCGAGCTGGCCGAGTGGGGTTGGTTGGTGCGCGCCATGGCCACCGTGTAGTGCAGGTTTTTCAGACCGTTGTTGGCCTCGTTTTCGATCTCGCCATGGGTGGGCTTTTGCTTCATGCCGACAGCAAAGCCGCCTCCTTGCACCATGAAGTCAGCAATCACGCGGTGAAAAACGGTGTTGTCGTAATGGCCCGAGCTGACATAGCTCAGGAAATTGGCCACTGATTTAGGCGCTTTGTCCTGCTCAAGTTCAAGGGTGATCACGCCGTGAGCGGCAATGTGGAGTTCAACTTTGGGATTCGTCATGGAATTGCTCATTTGTTCAGGGAAGCGCTGATTATAAGAACTGGCGTCTTGGGGACGTCGCTGGGGAATGGGCCACCTGCGCCGGTGGGTACGGACTTGATCTTGTTGACCACCTCCATGCCGCTGACAACTTTGCCAAAGACGGTGTAACCGAACAATTGCGCCGCGTTCAGCAGTTGGGCGCGCGGTGTGTTTTCATACACCCGGCCCTGGTATTCAAAGCGCGGTACCGGGTCACCCGGTGGTATCGGGGTAGGGTTGAGAAAATCGTTGTCTTTGACATTGATAAAAAACTGCGCCGTGGCTGATTGCGGATCGTTGGTGCGGGCCATGGCCAGCGTGCCGACGGTATTTTTGTCGCCGCCTTTGGCCAGCGCTTCGCGACCTTCGTGCAACACAGGCGCGCGTGTGGGTTTTTGCTGGTAACGCGCGTCAAAGCCGCCACCTTGCACCATGAAGTTGCTGATCACACGGTGAAACATCGTGCCGTCGTAATGCTTGTCATTGACGTACTGCAAAAAATTGGCAACTGTCTTGGGCGCCTTGTCTGGATAGACCTCCACCACAAACTCGCCCTCACTGGTGACGAACTTCACGCGCGGCGCAGTTTGACTTTGTGCAACTGCAGCGCCACAGGCCGCCAGCATGGCGAGCGCCATCAGGCCAGGCCAGAGCCGGGACATCAGCGTAGACAGGCCGGGCCAAGTCAGAAGCGCCAGGGCAGGGTGTTTGGCCTTCTTCCAGGCAGTAGCATCCATGTTGCTTCCTTGGGCTCAGGGTTTTGCGGTGGGGCTGGTCGGCGGATTCAGCAGATTGCGAATGAGCGCAAGTTTGTTGGGAATGCTGACGTTGCGGGGCTCGTACTGCAAGCCCTTGGCGTACGACTGGCTGGCCAGCTGCAACAGGACATCGCCCAGGTTTTCGTGGGCCGCAGCGTAGCTGGGGTTGGTCCGAATCGCCATTTCCAGGGCGGTGCGGGCTTTGTCCAAATCACCTTGTCCGGCGTACAGCACCGCCAGGTTGTTGTAGGGCTCGGGCAGCTCCGGATAGTCCTGGTTGAGCTGGCGGAAAATTGTCATGGCTTCTGCGCTTTGCCCCATGTCACCATGAATTACCCCTTTGATAAAGCGCATCTGCGGGTCGCGGGGCTTGCCGGCCAGGTATGCATCGGCCTTGGCCAGTGCTTCGCCGAGTTTGCGGGCTGTCACCAGCCGGTTGACGTCGGTGTAGTCGTTCGCAAGTGCCTGCGTCGGCATGGCGGGGACAAGCAGCACAGCAAACAGCATCAGCAGCGCGGCCATTTTTTGCAGTATGTTCAAGGGGCTTGGCAGGGTGTGCATGTGGGCTTGTGGCGATGTTCGCATGTTGAGGTCTGAGCCGGGCTTGCTGGCGTGGCGGATTATCGGCTCGCCTATACTGAAAAAAGATTGTAGCGGGAGGGTATAGTCACCCCTCGCTCAGCTCTTTCACCGGTGTCTTTTCCCCACTCATGAGCCTTCGCATTTACAACACGCTCTCACGGGAGATTGATCAGTTTTCGCCGCTGGTGCCCGGTCATGTGCGCATGTACGTTTGCGGCATGACGATTTACGACTTTTGCCACATCGGCCACGCCCGCATGATGATGGCCTTTGATGTGGTGCAGCGCTGGCTCAAAGCCAGCGGCTTCAAAGTCACCTATGTGCGCAACATCACCGACATTGATGACAAGATCATCCGCAGATCGTTAGAGCGCGGCATCACCATCCGCGCGCTGACAGACGAAATGATCACCGCCATGCACCAGGACATAGGCGCGCTGGGCATCGAGCCGCCTACCCTCGAGCCGCGCGCCACAGACTACGTGCCGCAGATGCTGAAAATCATCAACACCCTGGAGCAAAAAGGCCTGGCCTACCGCGCCAGCAGCGGCGATGTCAATTACGCCGTGCGCAAGTTCCCGGGCTACGGCAAGCTCTCCGGCAAGTCGCTTGACGATTTGCGCGCCGGTGAGCGGGTGGCGGTGCTCGACGGCAAGCAGGATCCGCTGGACTTCGTGCTCTGGAAAGCTGCCAAAGACAGTGAGCCGGCAGACGCCAAATGGCCCAGCGAATACGGTCAAGGACGACCCGGCTGGCATATTGAGTGCTCGGCCATGAGCTGTGCCACGCTCGGCGAAAGCTTTGACATTCATGGCGGTGGGGCTGACCTGCAGTTCCCCCACCACGAAAACGAAATTGCCCAGAGCGAAGGCGCCAACGGCAAACCGCTGGCACGGTTTTGGGTGCACAACGGTTTTGTGCGGGTGGACAACGAAAAAATGTCCAAGAGCCTTGGCAACTTCTTCACCATCCGCGAAGTG
>CAMBWM010000119.1 GCA_945871335.1 Polaromonas sp. YR568
AACGCGGAGTTGGTGGCACAAAACTTCATCAGCCGCCGCACACTCGACGAGAGCGCTGCCGCACAGCAGGTCGCTGAGGCCAAGCTGGCGGCACAAGACTTCCTCAGCCGCCGCACGCTCGACGAGAGCGCTGCCGCTCAGCAGGTCGCCGAGGCCAAGCTGGCACTGGCCCGCGCCACACAATCCCGCCTGAAGATCATTGCACCCTTTGACGGTCTGGCCGGCATTCGCTCCGTCAACGTGGGTGATTACCTCAAAGACGGCGCTGACATCGTCAACCTCGAAGACATGGATGCTATTTTTGTTGACTATCGTCTGCCTGAGCGCTTTCAGACCAAAATCCGCCGTGGGCAGTCCTCGGCGGTCGAGCTAGACGCTTTGCCAGGACGCAAATTTGCGGCCACTGTTCTGGCCATTGACCCTCTGATTGACGCCAACGGCCGCTCCGTCGGTGTGCGTGCTTGCATTGACAACCGGCGGCTGCAATTGCGCCCTGGCATGTTCGCGCGTGTCAACGCGGTCTTTGGCCAACGTGACAATGCCCGCGTGATTCCTGAAGAGGCCATCGTGCCCCAAGGTGGCAAACAGTTTGTGATCAAAGTGGTTAACGGCTCAACGCCCAACAGCCGCGTTACCCAGCGCGCTGAGGTCAAGCTTGGCTTGCGCAGCCCGGGCAAGGTTGAGGTGCTCGAAGGCTTGGAGCCTGGCGAAACGGTGGTCACCGCCGGTCAGCAACGTTTGCAGCGTGACGGCACAGAGGTCCGGGTGATCGATCTGGCTCCCCCTGCCCCTGCGCAGCCCCCCGCAGCCTCAGCCGCAGGTGCGCCAGGGCCTGATGCCGGTGGGAAACCTGCTGCTGCCGGAGGAAAACCTGCCGCCAAAGGCACTTCTAACGCCGGTGCCAGGGCGGGTAACAGCAAAGCAGCTGTCGCTTTAGCGCCGCTGGTGGGCCCGGACCCTTGCCTGGCGGGTGTGGAAGATGCCGCGCCGCGCGGTGGTGGCGCTCGACCTTCTGCCGCGCCGACCCGCAAGCCCGTTTCTCTATCCAGCCCTGAGGCGCTGAGCACACTGGCGCCAGCCTGAATTTTCAAGTCCTAACCGGGAATATCGACCATGCAAATAGCCGAAATATCCATACGTCGCCCGGTCTTTGCGACCGTGCTGTCACTGCTGATCGTGTTGATTGGTGCAGTCAGTTTTAACCAACTCACCGTGCGCGAGTACCCGAAGATCGACGTCCCGGTGGTCACCGTCAGCGTGCGTTATCTGGGCGCTTCTGCTGAAGTGATCGAGTCGCAGGTAACCAAACCCCTGGAAGACTCGATTGCCGGTATTGACGGTGTGGATGTGATCACCTCTACCAGTCGCGCCGACCAGGGCCAGATCAGTGTGCGCTTCCGGCTTGAAAAAGACTCCGATTCGGCCGCCGCTGAAGTGCGTGACCGCACCTCGCGCGTTCGCAATCGCTTGCCGCAGGCTATTGATGAGCCGGTGATCGCCAAGGTGGAGGCTGACGCCTTTCCCGTGATTCAACTGGCCTTTTCAAGTGATTCTCTGACGCCGCTGCAAATCAACGACCTGATTAATCGCATCGTCAAGCCGCGTTTGCAGACCGTCACCGGCGTGGCGGATGTGCGCATTTTCGGGGAGCGCAAGTACGCCATGCGGGTCTGGCTGGACACGGACCGGCTGGCCGGCTACAAGCTCACCACGCAGGACGTTGAAGACTCTATCCGCCGCAGCAACCTGGAGTTACCGGCCGGCCGTATTGAGTCGCAGCAGCGTGAATTCAGCGTGACCGCGCAGACCAATTTGATCCGGCCCGGCCAGTTCTCCGATATCGTCATCAAGACTGTCAATGGTTTTCCGGTCAAGATTCGTGACGTGGCCCGGGTTCAGGAGGGCCCTGCCGACGAGCGTTCCGCCGTTCGTTTGAACGGTCGCTCGGCCGTAGCTGTGGGCGTGATTCGACAGGCCACTGCCAACCCGCTGGATTTGTCGCAGGGTGTGCGCGATGCTATCCCCAAGCTCAAGAGCGACCTGCCGGCTGACATGATGATTGACGTGGCCAACGACAACTCGACATTTATTGACCGCTCCATCAAGAACGTTTACACCACGATTCTGGAAGCTGCGCTGTTGGTGGCCCTGGTGATCTTCGTCTTTTTACGCACCCTGCGCGCATCCATCATTCCGATCATCACCATCCCGGTGAGTCTGTTGGGCACTTTTGCTTTGATGTCGCTGGCCGGTTTTTCCATCAACACGCTCACCTTGCTGGCTCTGGTGCTGGCCATCGGCCTGGTGGTGGATGACGCGATCGTCATGCTTGAAAATATTTTCCGGCACATTGAAGAGGGTATGGACCCTTTTTCTGCCGGCATCAAAGGTGCCCGTGAAATCGGTTTTGCGATTGTCACTATGACGGCGACCTTGGTGGCCGTTTATGCCCCGCTGGCCTTCACCCCCGGCCGAACCGGCCGCTTGTTCATTGAATTTGCATTGGCCTTGGCTGGCGCGGTGGTGGTGTCTGGCTTTGTCGCTTTGACGCTGACACCCATGATGTGCACAAAGTTTTTGCGTCACAACCCCAAACCCAATTTGTTTGACCGCTCGATGGAGCGCTTGCTGACATCTGTTTCCAACGGATATGGCAATGCGCTGCGCTGGATTGTCACGCGACGCTACCAGCCCGGTCCGAACGCAGGATTCGGCGGCATGCTCATCTCTTGGGTGCTGCAGGCGCGCTGGTTGGTTTTGATCGGTATGGGCTTGATTGCTGTTTCGATCACCCTGATTGCCCCGACCATAAAGCAAGAGTTGTCGCCCATGGAAGACCGTGGCGTGATCCTGGCCAACGTCAATTCGCCTGACGGTTCCACCCTGGCTTACACCGATCGCTACGCCCGAGCGATGGAGAAAATGGGTCAGCCCTTCAAAGAATTTGACCGGATTTTTGTCAGCTCCGGCAGTCCTACGGTGGCGCAGGCCACGATGATTTTCCGCACTGTGGATTGGGAAGACCGTAAGCGTTCCACCATGGAGATTGCACGCGAGTTGCAGCCTAAATTTGCTTCACTAGCGGGCATCAATGCTTTTCCGATCACGCCGCCTTCCTTGGGTCAGGGTTTTCGGGAGCGGCCTATCAACTTCGTGATCCAGACTTCTGACAGCTACCAAAACCTTAACTCGGCAGTGCGCCAGATGCTGGACGAGATCGCTAAAAATCCGGGCATCGTTTCGCCGGACGTCGATTTGCGTTTGAACAAGCCAGAGCTTCGAATTGACATTGATCGCGCCAAAGCTTCTGAACTGGGCGTTAACGTCGATGTGGTGGCCAGGGCTGTTGAAACATTGCTGGGCGGGCGCAACGTGACACGCTACAAGCGTGACGCCGAACAGTTCGATGTGATCGTGCAGACACAGGCCAGCAACCGCAACACCCCCGATGATATTGACCGTATTTATGTGCGTGGACGCAATGACACCATGATCCCGCTGGGCGCCCTGGTTAAGGTGCGTGAAACCGTTTCGCCTCGTGAGCTCAATCACTTCGGTCAGCGCCGTTCGGCCACCATCACGGCCAATCTGGCGGGCGATTATTCATTGGGTGAAGCATTGGGCTTTTTAGATAAGACGGCCGCCAAGGTACTCAAAAGCGGCTACACCACTGAGCTCAACGGTACTTCGCGTGAGTTCAAAAAATCGCAAGGCGCTTTGATCATTGTTTTTGGTTTGGCTTTGGTGTTTATTTTCCTGGTACTCGCGGCCCAGTTTGAGAGCTTCGTTGACCCGCTGGTGATCTTGCTGTCGGTGCCGCTGTCCATGATTGGCGCCTTGCTTGCGCTCAAGTGGAGCGGCGGCTCCCTCAATGTGTATTCGCAGATTGGCTTGATCACCCTGGTCGGGCTGATCACCAAGCACGGCATTTTGATTGTCGAGTTCACCAACCAGCTACGCGGTCAGGGCATGACCATGATTGATGCCGTCGTCAAAGCTGCGTCTCAGCGCCTTCGTCCCATCATGATGACGACCGGTGCCATGGTGCTGGGGGCCTTGCCGCTGGCGTTGGCCACAGGCGCCGGGTCTGAATCCCGTATGCAAATCGGTTGGGTGATTGTGGGGGGCATGTCGCTGGGCACTGTGCTGACCGTTTTTGTGGTGCCTACCATGTACACCCTTTTTGCGCGCAAGAAGGTACCGGGAGCCAGTAAGCGCGAGGCGCATGAGAGCCCGGTTGCCGGCGAGCATGGCCATGGCATAGCGCCCGAGATCATCGCCAAGTAAAGACGGGCCTTGTGAGCTGGCGGCGATTAAATGGCGCCGTCAAACATCATCACGTCAACCAGGTCGCCCGGTGCGACATGGCCTTGTCCGTGATGCAGAACGATGAGGCCATTGGCCTCGGTCATGGAGCTGAGCACACCGGAGCCCTGGTTTCCGGTGGTTCTGACCTGCAAGGATCCGTCGTCACCACTTGAGACCCAGCCTCGTTGGTACTCGGTTCTGCCCGCCTTTTTGCGCAGCGCTTCCTGGCTGTGGGCCTTGAGAAGTGGCGTGGCCTTGTCGGTGCAGCCCATCATTTGCAGCAGCGCAGGCCGCACAAAAGCCAAAAATGTGACCATCACCGCCACCGGGTTGCCGGGCAGGCCAAAGAGCACCGTACCCAGTTCCGCACCTGGGCGGGCCGCGATACGACCCACCGCCATCGGTCTGCCGGGGCGCATGGCAATGCGCCAGAAAGCCACATCACCCAGCTTTTTCATCATGGCCTTGGTGTGGTCGGCCTCGCCAACGCTCACCCCGCCACTGGTGATGATGGCGTCGGCCCGGGCCGACGCCGTACGAAATGCAGCCTCGAGCTCGCCCGGATTGTCTTTGATGACGCCCATGTCAATCACTTCACAGCCTAAGCGCCGGAGCAATCCAAAGACGGTGTAACGGTTGCTGTCGTAGATGGCACCCTCACGGGGTGCTTGACCGAGCGAGAGTATTTCGTCACCGGTTGAAAAGTAGGCCACGCGCAGTGTTCTAAAGCATGGCAGCGTGTCCAAGCCCAGCGACGCAGCCAGACCCAGCCGGGCCGGCGTGATCGTTTGGCCCCGAAGCAAGGCGGGGTGGCCCAAAGCTACATCTTCCCCGCATAAGCGCCGGTTGTCGCCGGCTGCCAGCAGGCCTGGCGCAATCACAATGTGCTCGCTGTTGCCTTCAGCAAAGCTGACCATTTCTTGTGGAACCACGGTATCAAAGTCAACCGGCATGATGGCACCGGTCATGATCTTGACGCACTCGCCGATGCCGGCCTTGCCCGCCCAGGCTTTGCCTGCAAACGCTGTGCCGACCACCCGCAACTGCAGTGCTTGGCCTGCTTGTAGTTGGCGGCCGATAAAGGCATAGCCGTCCATAGCTGAGTTGTCATGCGGCGGTACGTTCAGAGGTGAGTTCACATCGTCTGCCAGCACTTTGCCCAGTGCCTCGAACAATGGCAGCGATTGCGATTCGCGTACCGGCGTGACCAGGCGCGCTAAGAAATCGAGTACAGCCTCAGCCGGCAGGGCTTGCGGGTCGTAGCCTTGCAGTTCGGCGGCGATCTGGGCAATGGTTTTCATGGTTTGGCTGCGTTGTTGGCGCTTGGACTTCAGCGCTTTTCCAGCTGGTGCAGCTCGGCCAGCGTGTTGGCATTGAAAAATGCCTGGGGGTCATCGCCCGGTAGATCAAAAGGCACCAGCGCGGTCTTGTGCAGGGCTGTCCAAGCGTCGATTTTCCGGCCGCCACCATGTGTGAAACGGACCACGCTCTCCAACATGACTGAACGCATCAGGCAAAACACCGGCTGGGCGCGCAAATGCCCGTCTTCTTCTCGGGCGGTGGCCATGGCGATCTCGGCGTCTTCAGTTTCCAGCGCTGAGACCAGACGGGCCACCAGGTCGAGCGGGAACAAGGGCGTGTCGCAGGGCACGGTCACCACAAACGCGGTTTCGGCACGCTCAAGACCGGTCAGAAAACCGGCCAATGGGCCGGCAAAATTGCCCATGCTGGCGGCATCCGGCCAAACCGGCACGCCAAAAGATTCGTAAGCGGCCAGGTTGCGGTTGGCATTGATTAGCAATTCGCCCACCTGCGGGCTCAGGCGCAACTGGGTGTGCAGCGCCAGTGGCACGCTGTTGAAGTTTTGCAGGCCCTTGTCAGCCCCACCCATGCGGGAGCCGCGGCCACCGGCAAGGATCACGCCGGTAATGTCAGAAAGGTCGATCATGAGGGACAGTCAATAGTCGGGGATGGATACCTGCCTTCGCAGGGATGACGGAAAAATGCACACCAACTCAGCCGCCGATATAACTCATCTCAACGCGTTTCAGGCCTTCGCCGGGCGTTGTGTCGGCGGGCAGGGCGGCGCGCAGCTCAGAATAGCGGTCGTCTCTGTTTTGCCAGATTTGCGCGACAGCGCCTGCGATTTGGGCGTCTGAAAATTCACCGCGCAGCAGGGCGCGCAGGTCGTGTCCCTGGCTGGCGAACAGGCATAAAAACAGCTTACCTTCGGTTGACAGGCGGGCTCGATTGCATTCACCGCAAAATGCTTGGGTGACGCTGCTGATCACGCCAACTTCGCCTGCGCCGTCCGCATAGCGCCAACGCCCGGCAGTTTCGCCGGCATAGTTGGGTGCGGTGGCCGTCAGCGCAAACTCGGTCTGCAGGCGTTCGATTACCTGCGCCGATGGCAGCACCTCGTCCATGCGCCATCCGTTGGTCGCACCTACGTCCATGTATTCGATGAAACGCAGCACAACGCCTGTGTTGCGGAAATGGCGCGCCATGGGAATAATTTGGTCGTCGTTGGTGCCGCGCTTGACCACCATGTTGACCTTGATAGGCGTCAGGCCTGCATGCTGAGCCGCTTCAATGCCCTTGAGCACATCGGCCACCGGAAAGTCCACGTCGTTCATGCGCCGGAACACAGCATCGTCCAAGCCGTCAAGGCTGACCGTGATGCGTTGCAGGCCGGCGTCTTTCAGGCTTTGGGCTTTTTTGGCCAGCAGCGATGCATTGGTTGTGAGTGTGATGTCCAAGGGCTGCCCACCCGGCGTCTGGATTTTGGCCAACATCCCGATCAGCACTTCCAGGTGCTTGCGCAGCAGCGGCTCGCCACCCGTCAGGCGGATTTTCTCGACGCCGTGGGCGA
>CAMBWM010000120.1 GCA_945871335.1 Polaromonas sp. YR568
GACCTGGACGCCTTCATGGCCGAGATGGCCGCGCTGTATGCGCGTGGCGCGCGCAACTTCAAGTTTGTGGACCGCACCTTCAACTTGAAGGTGGAGCATTCGGTGCGCATCTTGCAGTTTTTTTTAGACCGCATGCAGGTGGCCGGCGGTGTGCCTGATTTGTTTGTGCACTTTGAGGTGGTGCCCGACAGCCTGCCGGACCGGCTGAAAGATTTGATCGTGCAGTTTCCGGCCGGCTCGCTGCAGTTTGAAGTGGGCGTGCAGAGTTTCAACCCCGAGGTGCAGCAGCGCATTTCGCGCAAGCAAGACAACACCAAGACCGCCGACAACCTGCGCTGGCTGGTCACGCAAAGCCAGGCGCATGTGCATGCCGATTTGATTTTTGGCCTGCCCGGTGAAACGCTGGAGAGCTTTGCCGAAGGCTTTGACCGGCTCTACGCTTTGCGCCCGCATGAGATTCAGTTTGGCATTTTGAAGCGCTTGCGCGGCACGCCGATCACGCGGCACACGGCCGACTTTGCAATGGTCTACGACCCGCAAACGCCGTACACGATTTTGCAAAACTCGACCATTGACTTTGCCACGCTGCAGCGCATCCAGCGCTTTGCCCGCTACTGGGACATGGTCGCCAACTCGGGCCGCTTTATGCGTGCGCGCACGCTGCTGCTCGAAGGCACTGAGGCTTTGCCGGTGGCTGCGTTTGATGCTTTTTTAAATTTCAGTGACTGGTTGTGGGCCACCACGGGCAAGACGCATGAGTTCGCTTACGAGAAACTGGTGGACGTGCTGTTTGCGTACCTGTGCAACAAGCGCGGCTTGCCGCCAGCCGTGTTGCGCGATGCCTTGTTGGCCGACTACCTGGCCAGCGGCGCACGCGGCAAGCCGGCTTGTTTGGCCGAGGCCTTGCAGGCGATAGCGCAACCGCTCACGCCGGCCGGCCAGGCGCGGGCGCAGCGACAGGGTCGGCATGTGAGCCAGGGGCAGGGGGATTGAACGAGTTCAACCGTATTCAGGCAACACCCTTGCAGAGCGCCTTTTTCTAGAAGGACAACGACGCGCAAAGCGCCGCAGAATCAGTTCACCGTTGCGCCCGACTCCTGCACGACGCGTTGCCACTTGGCGACATCGCGCTTGACCATGGCAGGATAGTCGGGCTGTGGCCCGGTGATGGCCTGGAAGCCGGCCTGTTCGATACTTGCGCGAATCTCGGGCAGGGCCATCAACCCCATCGCGTCGGCCCGAACTTTTTCAATGCGATCCTCGGGTGTTCCGGCTGGCACGAACAACCCGAGCCAGGAGGCGGACTCATAACCCGGCAAGGTGTCTGCAATGGGCGGAACATCTGGCAACACCGGTGAACGTGTAGTCGTCGTGATACCCAGCGCACGAAGTTTTCCGCTGCGGATGTGGGCCAGTAGTGGGGGCAGATTACCGACGAATACCTGCGCCGAGCCTGCGATCAAGTCATTGATGGCGGGATTCGCGCCCTTGTAAGGTACATGCAGCATCTTCACGCCTGCCATGACTGAAAACAACTCGGCGTTCAGATGCGCAGACGTGCCATTGCCGCCCGAAGAGAACACGTAGCGCCCGGGATTCCGGCGCAACAGCGCGATCAGCTCGGCCACGCTGTTGGCCGGCACACTGGCATTGACCACGAGAACGCTAGGCGCCGATGCAAGCAGGGCCACCGAGCGCAGGTCACGGACCACGTCGAACGGTAGTTTTGCGTACAAGGCCTGGTTGATCGCCTGGGCACTTGCATTTCCCATTAGCAGCGTATAGCCGTCCGGGTTGGCCTTGACGGCCACTTCCGTGCCCAGTACGCCGCCGGCCCCTGCTCGGTTCTCAATCACGACCGGTTGCTGCCAAAGCACTGCCAGCCGTTGGCCGACAGCCCGGCCCATGATGTCGGCACCATCGCCAGGCCCGGCTGGCACAACTATCTTGACGGTCTTGGTTGGAAATGGCTGCGCGTGCGTTTGCACGGCCACCAAGCAAGTTGCGATGGCCATAAAAATCGACATGGACAGTGATCGAACACGAACGCGCATGATGATGATCCTCAGATTGCGAAAGGGTTAAGAAGAACGACAGAAACCGTGACAGGTGCGGCGACAGTCAGCGTTACACGAAACGGACGCTTGCGTCCGTTCCGGGTGGTGGCGTTGCGCCAAAGGTGCCGCGGCGAATGACTGCCTCACGACCGCCGTTGCGCTCGACGATATCGGCTTGATCGGCTTTTGCGCGGCGATCGACCTCCTCGGGGTCACAGATAGAACGCAGCTCGGCCTGCAATTGCGCCAGCACCGCCTGCCGTGCCGGATCCTGAGCGAGGTCCTGTAATTCTTGTGGATCGTCCTGGAGGTCAAACAACTGCGGTCGCATACCAACGTAGTGCACTAGCTTGTAGCGGCCCTTGCGCAGCATGAAAGCGCCGGTGGCGGCGCCGGCAGCGTGGTATTCGGAGAACGCCACACGCTCGGGTTCCTGCGGCCCGCGTGCCAGAGAGAGCAGGCTACGCCCCGGCTTGTCGGCGTCTTCCGGTACCGCACTGGTGCCGGTGCAATCGAGAACGGTGGGAAACACATCGACCAGTGACACGGGTGTCGACACCACATGCCCGACCGGCACATCGGGACCGGCCATGATCATCGGGATGGCTACCGATTCTTCATAGTGGTTGGACTTGCCCCACAAACCGCGCACACCCAAGTTGTCGCCATGGTCGCTGGAATACAGGACCCGGGTTCGAGTGGCCAGTCCGCTATTGTCCAGCGCACCCAGAATTTGGCCAATGTTGTGGTCGAGGAACGAACACAACGCAAAGTAGCTCGCGGTGGCGAGCCGGCGCTTATCGTCATCGAAGTAGTCGTTCCAGACGAAGCACTTGCGGATTGCCTGCAGCCACGGATGATCAGGCCATTCGTCCGGGTGGCACGCCTTGGGCAGGGGCATATCCTCGGGCGGATACAAGGCGAAGAACTCTGGTGGTGCGATCAGCGGGAAATGTGGAGCAACCAGGCCAACATACAGAGTCCAGGGTTCCGGTAAGGTGGGCGCGATCTCACGCAGCCACTGGCTCGCGCTGGCCGTGATAGCGCGGTCATATTGGGTATATGTTGACTCTCCGGGGCCAAGTTCCTCAGACAGCGTGCGTGTCTTGTGCCGAACCGGCATCGGGTCGCGTACCGAGCCCAATAAATCGCCCAGGCCGCCAATGATGTGCATTGGCATGATGGTCTCATCGAAGCCGCCGAGCACGGAGTCATCCCGGTAATGCAGCTTGCCGATCGACACGGCCTTGCGGCCCGCCTGCGTCAGCCGATGTGCCCAGGATGCCGGCTGCCCTTCGTAGGAAATCGCATTGTCCCAAGTACCGAGTTGATGCACGTAGCGGCCGGTGGCCAGCGATGCACGCGCCGGAACGCAGATCGGGCAATTGGTATAGGCATTGGTGAATCGGGTGCCGCGTGCCGCAAGCCGGTCCAAGTGTGGCGTTTGAACTATCGGATGACCGCTGCATCCCATGTAGCGGGAAGCCTGCTCATCTGAAACGATCACCAGCAGATTGTGCGCATCGGTTGTCACGATTGGAATCCTGTTGAGTGGAGAAATGGAAAGACAGATAGGCATTCATACCAATCTTTCACCATTTTGGCATCTTTGATAAGTCGAGAACCCGCGCAGAACCCTTGCCCTCGCCCCTGCAGGCCGATCACGAATTCAAGAAGCGCGCCCGACTCAAGTGGTCTTGCCCGTGTACATCACCGGCGCGGCGCCCGGGGGTGGTGAGAATCGAAACATACCTCGCTTGAGGATGGCTTCTACGCCTCCGACGTCAGCAATTTTTTGGGCCTGGTCGGCCAGGCACAGAGCGTTGACCGCCTCTGGGTCAACGATCTTGCGCAAAGCCTTCTCGCAGTCTTGCAATATCGAGGAGTAGGCCGGATCGGCGCCAAGGTCTTTTAATTCTTGCGGGTCAGACTTCAGGTCATAGAGCATCGCTGGCATACCCACGTAGTGGATGTATTTGTAAGACCCCTGACGGATCATGAATACGCCAGTGGCCGAGCCGGCCGCATGGTATTCAGACATCACGGTGCGCTCTGGAATCTGGCCGGCTGCAATGTCCAGCAGCGAATGCCCTGGCAGGTCTGCGTCCTGCGAATTCATGGGCACGCCCGTGCATTGCAAGATGGTCGGGAAAATATCGAGCAAGCTGACCGGCGTATCGCAGACAGCGCCTTGTGGCACTCCCTCACCTGCCACGATCAGGGGGATGCCTGCCGATTCCTCAAACATCGTCGACTTGCCCCAAAGTCCACGCGCACCCAGGTTATCACCGTGGTCCGAACTGTAGATCACGCGGGTCGACTCCTCCAGCCCGGCCTCTTTAAGGGCAGCCAATACTTGACCTACGTTGTCGTCCATGAAACTGACCAGCCCGTAGTAAGCGGCTAGCGCGCGCTGAATCATTTCAGGGCCTGTAAAGCCGTCGTCAAAGATCTGGGAGCGCCGCAGCTTCTCAATAAAAGGGTGATGCACCGGGCGCTCGCCGGCCGCGTACTGAGAGGGCATGGGCATGCTCTCGGGCGGGTAGAAATCATAGAACTCTTGGGGTGCAATCAGTGGAAAGTGGGGCGCAACAAAACCCACATACAGAGTCCAGGGTTTGTCGCCACTCTGCGATGCCTGCTCTTTCAACCAGCGCACGGTGGCGTCCCGAACGGCACGGTCATAGCGGGTGTAGTCTGACTCGCCCGGTCCAGCCTCGGGACCTATCAGTGACGAACTCTGGCGAACTGGCAGCTCCTGGCGTATCAGCCCGAGCAAGTCGCCCAGACCGTCGACGATATGCAGCGGCAGGATCTCTTGGTCAAACCCGTTGCGTTGGGGGTCAGATTGGGTGTAATGGAGTTTGCCCACCGACACGGCCCGATGGCCCTGCGCCATGAGACGGTGCCCCCAGCTCGGCTGCTCGCCCTTGTACGCAATCGCGTTATCCCAGCAGCGCGTCTCGTGAACCTGCCGGCCCGTCGCCAGACTGGCCCGCGCGGGCACACAGATAGGGCAGTTGGTGTATGCGCTGGTAAAGCGGGTTCCGCGCTGGGCGAGCGCATCCAGGTGAGGCGTTTTGATCTGCGTATTGCCGTAGCTGCCGGCGATTTTTTTATTGTGTTCATCCGACAAAATGAACAGCATGTTGGTGGGCTTCATGGTGCTAATCAATCTTCCATGGGGATGTTGGCGCGCTTGATCAGGTCTTGGTGGCGCACGCGCTCCAACTTGAGGAAGGCCTCAAATTCTGCGGGGGTGGTCATACGCGGCACCACGCCTTGCAATTGGAACTGGCTCTGCACCCGTGGGTCTTTGAGCGCGGCGACGAAGGCGGCGTGCAATTTGCGCACGATGGGCTCAGGGGTTCCGGCGCGCAGCACAAGGCCCCACCACTGGGTGATTTCATACTGGGGTACGGTGTCACTGAGCAGGGGCACGTCGGGAAGCGCTGGGTCGGGGCGTTGTCCTGTAGAGGCCAATGCCTTGAGGCGTCCGCCCGAAATAAACGCCTTGGCAGAAGCCGGCGAAGTGATCATGAGGTCGACCGTACCAGCCACCACATCATTGAGTGCCTGAGGGGCGCCCTTGTAGGGAATGTGAAGCATCTGGGCTCCAGTGAGCGCATTGAGTAACTCACCCGCCAGATGGGCCGGCGAACCGATGCCAGCGGAGCCAAACTGCACTTTGCCTGGATTGCTTTTAATGTGCTGAACCAATTGCGCCATCGTGTCGACCTTCAGAGAAGGGCCGACGACCAGCACGTTAGCCGACTGCCCTACTATGGTGAGCGCTAAAAAGTCGGTGAAGGGATCATATGGCAGCTTCTTCTTGATGTATGGCGCCACCGTTAACGCGGAGGGACCGGCAAACACCACCGTATAACCATCGGGCGCCGCCTTGGCAGCTGCGTCCAGAGCAATCACCCCGCCGGCCGAAGGCTTGTATTCGATGATGACCGGTTGGCCCAAAGACTTGCTGACATGATCGCTCAAAATTCTGGCCAAGATGTCCGGCGCGTTGCCAGGAGGCTGGCTCATCACCATCCGGATCGGCTTGCTGGGGTAAGTGCTGGCGTCTT
Source organism: Polaromonas sp. YR568 (assembly GCA_945871335.1). Next base: position 6,140 of record CAMBWM010000120.1, read on the forward strand.
GCGCCTGAACCGCGGTACACGCGACTGCGAAAGAGGCGGCGAAAGCCAATACCTGATTCCAGCTTCGCTTTGGGAATTGAAGGCTCATCGATATCTCCTTGGGCGTCGGCCGCCAGTATTTATGCGCTGATGCTAGCCGCCCCAGGTCACGCAAGATAGTGAATCTTTATAAAGAATCCATGCGTTTTAGCTATGTAATGAATTCGGGCCTTCACACGACATTTCGTACGCTGTAACGCAGCGCCGCCAACAGCCCCGCAACCGCATCAGGATATCCTGCACCATCGCGCCGCGTAATCAGCGAGACGTCGGGCAACTGAACCCCCGGCGAGACGGGCAGCACGGATATAAGACCGAGCGCCGCATCGTCAGCCACCTGGTAGTGACGCATTAACGCAAGCAGGGACGCGTCCGAACGCAGCAGCCATTGAATCGGGGCAAAGGAGATGCATTCAATCACCGGGTTGGGCGGCGTGATACCGTGTTCCAGGCAGGCACCCATGAACCGCTGGCGCGTGAGCGCATCGGGCGGCGAGAGTACCCAGGACTCTTTAGCCAGATCACGCCAATGGAGTTTTTTGGCTTTGGCCAGAGGGTGCTTGGGCGAGGCGACCACACACAGGCGGTCGCTCATGATTTTTTCCAGACGCAGCTGCAAGGCATCCTCGGATCCCAGGGTCTCAGGGGGCAGCGGTGCGACCACACAATCGAGCTCACCATCCATCAGGCGCGCTATCAGGTGCCGCGGCGGCTGCTCGGAGAGCCGCACCAGAACCTGAGGCACCTGCTGGCGCAATCGAACGATGGCGCGCGAGAGCAGCGGGAAAGTCGAAGGCGAACCCACATGGAGCAAGGTGGCAGCACCGCCGTCGAGAGACTGAAGCTGCTGGCCGGCATAGTCCAACTGGTTCACTAAAATTCGTGCGTGTCGAATCAACAGCTTCCCCGCCGCGTTGGGCTCTATGCCGCGCCGGCCCCTCTCGAAAAG
>CAMBWM010000121.1 GCA_945871335.1 Polaromonas sp. YR568
TCAAAGCTGCCCTATGACGCGCAAACTGGATTCACCACCATCGCTATTGTTTACCGTGGACCAATGTTGTTCATGGTCGACCCGGCCTCCCCCGTCACAAGCTTGAAGGAGTTGGTCCAACAATCGCAGGCCACCCCAAACGGATTGGACTTCGCATCCGCCGGGACCGGCTCGATCATGCACTTGGTGGGTCAGCAATTGGTCCGCACCACCAATGCGAAGCTGACACATGTGCCAAATCGGGGAACCGCCGCGGCAGCTTCTTTGGTGCTGGGCAAACACGCCGCGATGCTGGTCGAAAACGTCACTGCCGGCATGCCCTTCGTTCGCTCAGGTCAATTACGACCGCTAGCCATCACAAGCGCACAGCGCCACCCCTCACTGCCTAACGTCCCCAGCGTAGTTGAAGCAGGCTTTCCCGGCCTCGTCACCGAGGGCTGGCTGGCGCTGATCGGCCCGGCCGGACTGCCAACGCCGGTGCGCAACCGGTTGGCCGATGAAGTCCGTCAGATCATCATGCAGCCTGACTTGCAGTCCTGGATCTCCTCCAGTGGCGGCTTAGCCGAACCCACTACCCCTGAACAGGCTAGCGCTTATGTGCGCGCGGAGTCGGCGCGCTGGTCTGAGCTGATTCTCAGCTCCGACATCAAGTTGGACTGACGCAGCGTGGATTCCCAATACAACAGCACCTCGCATTTGAACTCGTAAACCTCAAGGGATCACTTCCATGTCCACCTCTGGTCTCAATATGTCTCGCCGCATACGGCGCACACCCTACACCGATCGCGTCGAGAAACACGGCGTACGCGGCTTTTCCGTCGTTAACCACATGCTGTTGCCCAAAGCGTTTCAGAAGACCGTTGAAGAGGACTACTGGCACTTGCGCGAGCACGTTCAACTCTGGGACGTTTCTTGCCAGAGGCAGGTGCAGATCACCGGCCCTGACGCGGCACGCCTTGTCCAATGGATGACGCCGCGCAATATCAGCAAGGCTCGGGTAGGCCAATGCATGTATGTGCCACTGGTTGATGAACGCGGCGGTATGGTCAACGATCCGGTGCTACTCAAGCTGGCTGAAGATCGTTTCTGGCTGTCGATTGCCGACTCAGATGTATTGCTCTGGGCCAAAGGTTTGGCCTTGGGTGCACGGCTAGATGTCAACGTGATCGAACCAGACGTCTCTGTTCTTGCAATACAAGGCCCTAAAGCCGAGGACTTATTGGCCAGCATATTTGGCCAGGCTGTCCGCAATATCCGCTTTTACAATTTTGATTTTGTTGACTTCAAGGGCACGCACCAGCTGATCCAGCGCGGTGGCTACTCCAAGCAGGGCGGATTTGAGATTTACTTGAACGATAGCAGCCTTGGCAGCGCGCTGTGGGATCTGATCTGGGAGGCCGGGCAGGCCTACAACATAAGCCCCGGCTGCCCGAACCTGATCGAGCGCGTTGAAGGCGGTCTGCTTTCTTACGGCAATGAGTTCACCCTCGAAAATAATCCCCTCGAATGCGGCATGGGTAAATTCTGCACGCTAGACGGCACTGTCGATTTCCTGGGTCTCAAAGCTCTGCAGGGTATCTCAGCCCAGGGTCATCAAAGGGAGATTCGAGGCGTTCTTTTTGATGGTGGCCCGGGTCCCGTCTGTGGCAAACCCTGGCCAGTGACCGCGGACAATGTGCATGTTGGGCAGATCACCTCGGCCATGTGGTCCCCGCGTCTTAAACGCAACGTCGGCTTGTCCATGATCGAGCGCAGCCACTGGGCTCCAGGACAAGCGGTCATCGTGCATTGCCCAGACGGGGTGGCTCGCCCCGGCGAGGTCGTCGTACTGCCCTTCCCCTGAACCCACCCCTAAAGGTCAAAGCTGATGTATTCGGTACGCCGCTGGTCTGTTCGCCATGCCCGTGGCATTGAGATTTTTTACAAGGGGTTTGAGAAGATTTTTGTGACCTTGCACCCACTTTGGAGTGCGATTGGCTACGAGCGCCTGGAAAAGCCGGTGGCTGCAGTGGAAAAAGTCGTCAAAGGCATTCTTTTTGACTGCCAGATGTGCGGCCAATGCTCGCTTAGTTCATCCGGAATGTCATGCCCCATGAACTGTCCAAAGACTTTGCGCAATGGACCCTGTGGCGGTGTTCGAGCTAACGGCCACTGCGAGGTTAAACCCGAAATGCGTTGTGTGTGGATTGAAGCTTATGAAGGCAGCCAGCGCATGGTTGAGGGCAAGCAAGCATTCAAGATCGTCCAATTGGCCGTTGACAGCAGACTAAAGGGCAAGTCTTCGTGGCTTCAAATGGCCAAGCGTAGCCAACAATGATGAAGGAAGGCGACTGGGTCAATGAGGCCGATCCGGTAATTCCGCCGGGGCACTCTTCCTCTGGCAGCTTAGAGCGCCTTTTGCGCAGCCGCGAATTCGTCGTGACAGCAGAGCTGGACCCGCCCGACTCTGCCCAAGCTAAAGATGTGTACCGCCGCGCCAGAATTTTTGACGGCTATGTCGATGCCATCAACGCCACGGATGGCAGTGGTGCCAATTGCCACATGTCCAGTCTGGCCGTTTGCGCGTTGCTGACGCGAGTAGGTTATTCGCCGGTCATGCAGATTTCTTGCCGTGACAAGAATCGCCTTGCCATTCAAGGCGATATCCTTGGTGGGGCTGCTATGGGCGTAACCAATATGTTGTGCTTGAGCGGCGACGGCATACAACTCGGTGACCATCCCCAAGCCAAGCAGGTTTTTGATCTGGACTGCATGTCCCTGCTACAAACAGGGCGCAGGATGAGAGACGATCACATGTTTCAAAGCGGGCGCAAATTGACTTCAGCACCCAAGGTTTTTCTCGGGGCTGCGGCAAATCCCAGCGCTTTGCCTTTCGATTTAAATGCTCAGCAATTGGTAAAGAAAATCGCTGCCGGGGCCCAGTTCATACAAACTCAGTATTGCTACGATTTAGCCCGGTTGAGGCAATACATGAGGTGCATTGAAGACCTCGGCTTGCTCGATAGCGTCTTTATTCTGATTGGGGTGGGCCCCTTACGGTCAGCTCGTGCAGCCGAGTGGATGCGCTCGAAACTCCCCGGGGTGCATATTCCAGACGCTATCATCCAACGAATGAATGGCGCTTCAGACCCTTTGACTGAAGGCCGTAGGATTTGCGTTGACCTTATCCAAGAAATAAGGGAGATCAAGGGTATTGCCGGGGTGCATGTCATGGCCTATCGCCAAGAGGAAGCTGTCGCGGAAATTATTCAAAGATCCGGCGTCCTGGCTGGCCGCCAACCTTGGCACCCAAGCCTCAAGCCGGCTGGCTAAAGATCGATCAGCCCTGCGGGCAGACCGAATGTCTAATTCAACGAATGCAACAGTTGCAGGAAAAGTGGCTGTCAATTTCTTCCGAAAACCTCTGATGTTTTTAAAACTTGCTGATTTTCTTTGGTGCTCTTTTCGTCGCTATGCGCCAGGCACTTTGATTTGTATTCTGATTGCACTGGCATCAAATTTTGTCTCCGGGCATCTAGGCGGACCCATACTCCTTTACGCTTTATTGCTTGGTCTGACGCTTCACTTCTTAAACAAACACGCAAGCGTAAAACCGGGCGTTGACTTTTGTGGACGAACGGTTCTACGACTTGGAGTTGCATTGTTGGGAGCGCGCATTACTGTTGGACAGGTTATTAATTTAGGTCCAGAGGTTGCATTTGCTATTTTTCTTGGACTGGTATTGACCATCCTGTTCGGCGTTTGGGCTGCGCACAGCTTAGGTCTTTCACGCGACGCGGGCTTGCTATCCGGCGGCTCAGTGGCGATATGTGGCGCATCGGCAGCGTTGGCTATTTCCGCTGTATTGCCACAAACAAAAGAAAATCAACGCTTCACGCTGTTTGCTGTTGTGTCTGTCACGGTTTTATCCACTGTGGCCATGGTGTTGTACCCACTTTTGATTCAATGGCTTGAACTTTCGCAAACCCCTGCGGGCATATTTTTGGGTGGCACCATCCATGATGTTGCGCAGGTTGTAGCGGCTGGCATGATCATCGGCCCACAAGCAGGTGACGTTGCCACAGTGGTCAAACTTTTTCGAGTGATGTTATTGGTTCCTGTTGTGATCGTGATTTCCTTTCTTTATCGAAACAGCCAAGACTTGGGCGAGGATGATGTAACCATTCCCTTGATCCCTGCATTCTTGATCGCATTTATTGTCATGATGCTGTTGGCTACATCACAGCTTTTGCCATCGCTATGGGTCGACACAGCGACAGACATTTCTCGACTGTGCCTGGTTTTGGCCATTGCAGCTGCCGGCATCAAAACAAGCATTGAGGATCTTTTGACCATGGGCTGGAAACCCTTGATGCTATTTGTTGTTGAGACCCTTTTTATTGGTGGTTTTGTATTGGCTTCAGTTCTTTTGTTCAAGTTGGCGATGTGAGCTTGCCCCGGTTCAACATGTCCCTTAATATTTGCCCCAGGCGAGCTGAAAACAACTGTTGTCAAGCCCGCTGTTCTGGCCTACGGATCTGCCGCTCAGGCAGGGTTCCCGACAATGGGGTTTTGGCGCTTTCCCGTTAAGATTCAGCCATGCACAACGACAACAGCACGCTCAGGGATTTACTTCGGCAATGTAAAACCATCGCCGTGGTGGGTTTGTCGGCCGATTGGCACCGGCCCAGTTTTTTTGCTGCCAAGTACATGCAGTCGCACGGCTACAAGATCATTCCCGTCAACCCGCGCTATGCCGCCACCGGCCAGCAAATCTTGGGCGAAACGGTGTACGCCAGCTTGCTTGACATACCGCAACCGGTGGACATGGTCGATGTTTTTCGCCGTACCGAAGACGTGCTGCCGCTGGCCGAAGAAGCCATCCGCATAAGTGCCAAGTGCCTGTGGCAACAACTGGGTGTGCAAAACCTCGATGCCGACCAACTGGTGCGCCAGGCCGGCCTGGCCTCGGTTCACAACCGCTGCGTGAAGATCGAACACGCGCGGCTGTTTGGTGGCCTGAATTGGGTCGGTGTCAACACCGGCATCATTTCAGCTCGGCGCCCTCACTAGCTTTTAAAGTTCAACGTAAAGCACGCTGCCATGTCTGAACGTCAATTCAAACCTGAAACCCTCGCCATCCATGCCGGGCAGATTCCTGATGCGGCCACCGGCGCCCGGGCCCTGCCCATTTACCAGACCACCAGCTTTGTGTTTGACAGCGCCGAGCACGCCGCTTCGCTGTTTAACCTGCAGACCTTCGGCAATGTTTACTCCAGGCTGAGCAACCCCACGGTGGCGGCCTTTGAAGAGCGGGTAGCCGCGCTGGAGGGCGGGCGGGCCGCGGTGGCTTCTGCATCCGGCATGGCGTCTGAGACCATGGCGCTGATGACGATTCTGCAGTCCGGTGACCATGTGGTGGCGGCCGGTACGCTGTATGGCGGCTCGGTCACTATGCTGGCAGTCAGCCTGGCCAAGTTCGGCATTCAGACCACCTTTGTCGATGCTGCACGGCCCGAAGCCTTTGCCGCCGCCATGCAGCCCAACACCCGCGCCGTGTTTGCCGAAAGCCTGGGCAACCCTAGCTTGCAGGTGCTCGACATTGCCGCAGTGGCCGAAGTGGCACACGCGCACGGTGTACCGCTGGTCATCGACAACACCGTGCCCAGCCCCTTCTTGTGCAACCCGCTGGCTCTGGGCGCCGACGTGGTGGTGCATTCGGCCACCAAGTACCTGGCCGGCCACGGCACCACGCTGGGTGGCGCGCTGGTTGAAAGCGGCCGTTTCCCCTGGGACAACGGCAAATTTCCGGGCATGACACAGCCTTCGCCTGGCTACCACGGCGTCAAGTTTTACGAGACCTTCGGCGACTTTGCTTTCACCATGCGCTGCCGAATGGAAAGCCTGCGCGTCTTCGGCGCAACGCTCAGCCCGATGAGCGCCTGGCAAATTCTGCAAGGCGTCGAGACCCTGCCCTTGCGCATGGAGCGGCACTGCAGCAACGCACTGGGCGTGGCGCGTTTTCTGCAAGCGGATCCGCGCGTGGCCTGGGTCAATTACCCTGGCCTGCCCGACCACCCACAGCATGCGTTGCTGATGCGGCAGATGCGCGGCGCATCAGGGCTGCTGGCCTTCGGCCTGAAAGGAGGGCTGGATGTGGGTATCCGATTCATCGAATCGGCGCAGTTCATGAGCCATCTGGTCAATATCGGCGACACACGCACCCTGATCAGTCACCCGGCCAGCACCACGCACCGCCAGCTCGACGCGCTGCAGCAAGTTGCCGCCGGCGTCGGGCCCGACATGATCCGTATCTCTGTGGGTCTGGAGCATCTCGACGATATTCTGTGGGACATCGACCAGGCCCTGACCACCGCCAACCGTTCCTGAGGCATAGGCAGCCCCTGGACTCTGCATGACCATTTACGATCAGCAACTGGATAAAACCGCCGCCAATTTTGTGGCCTTGTCGCCCGTCAGTTTTGTCGAGCGTACTGCCGAAGTGTTTGGCGACCTCCCCGCCGTGATCCACGGCCAGCGCTGCTACAACTGGGCGCAGACACGCGAGCGTTCTGCGCGCCTGGCCGCAGCGCTGAAGGCGCACGGCATTGGACGCGGCCAGACAGTCAGCACCATGCTGACAAACACCCCCGAGATGGTTGAGGCCCACTACGCGGTGCCGGCAATTGGTGCGGTGCTCAACACCCTGAACACCCGGCTGGACGCCGCCTTGCTGGCCTGGCAGCTGAACCACTGCGAATCTGAAGTGCTGATCACCGACCGCGAGTTCGCACCCGTGATCGCGCCGGCGCTGAAGCTGCTACGCGAACAGCACGGCAGAACACTGCTGGTGATTGACGTCTGCGACAGCGAATTCACCGGCCCGGGCGAGCGCGTTGGCGCCCATGACTATGAATCCTGGCTGACTGGCCATGACCCGCTGACCAGGCTCGAAGGGCCGGCAGACGAATGGGACGCGATTGCTGTGAGCTATACCAGTGGCACCACTGGCGACCCCAAGGGTGTGGTCACACACCACCGCGGCGCCTACCTGAACGCCGTCAGCAATGCCGCCACCTGGACCATGCCTCATTTCCCGCGCTACCTGTGGACCTTGCCCATGTTCCACTGCAACGGCTGGTG
>CAMBWM010000122.1 GCA_945871335.1 Polaromonas sp. YR568
ATCAGGCAGGGTGAGCCCGTTTTCACAGGGGCCGTGGCGATGGCTTCACCACTCGGCGACGCTGCCGTCTTTGTGGCGCCACACCGGGTTACGCCAATCAGGTGCATCGACGCTCGCTGCGATCACCCGCGCCTCGTCGATCTCCACGCCCAGCCCGGGTCGCTCGCTGGCGGCGACAAAGCCGTCCTTGACGCGGAAATCCTCGGGGTTGAGGACGTAGTCCAGCAGCTCTGCACCCTGGTTGTAGTGGATGCCCATGCTTTGCTCCTGGAATACTGCGTTCTGCGACACCAGGTCGACCTGCAAGCAAGCGGCCAGGGCCACCGGGCCCAGAGGGCAATGGGGCGCCAGGGAGACGTCATAGGCCTCTGCCATGGCGGCGATGCGCAGGCACTCGGTGATACCGCCAGCGTGCGAGACATCAGGCTGCAGGATGGAGATGCCTCCGGCCTCGAACACACGCTTGAAATCAAAACGCGAGTACATGCGTTCTCCAGCCGCCAGCGGGATAGAGGTGCTTTCGGCCAGTCGCGGGTAGTACTCGCATTGTTCGGCCAGCACCGGTTCCTCGACGAACAACGGCCGCAGCGGCTCGAGCTCGCGCAAAAGCACCTTGGCCATGGGCATGGATACACGGCCGTGGAAGTCGATGCCAAAGTCGATCGTGCTGCCAAACTCGGCGCGGATGAGGGCAAATTTCTCCAGGGCCCGGTCGACAGCCGCATGGCTCTCGACCATCGCGAATTCCTCGGTGCCATTCATCTTGACCGTGTCAAACCCCATCGCGCGGGCCCGGTGGATGCCTTCAATAATCTCCCCCGGCCGGTCCCCGCCTACCCAACAATAGGTCTTCATGCGATCACGCAGGCGCCCTCCCAGAAGCTTGTAGACCGGCTGGCCCATCGACTTACCCAGGATGTCCCACAGCGCCTGGTCGATGCCAGCGATCGCGCTCATGAGGATGGGTCCACCGCGGTAGAAGCCCCCCCGGTACATGACCTGCCACAGGTCGTTGATACGGCGCGGATCCTGGCCGACCAGATAGTCGGACAGTTCATGCACGGCGGCCTCCACCGTGCGGGCGCGCCCCTCCACCACTGGCTCGCCCCAGCCGACGATACCTTCATCAGTCTCGATCTTCAGAAACATCCAGCGAGGTGGCACGCGGTAGGTGGTGAGGCGGGTGATTTTCATGGGCAAACAGTCATAGCGGGTTCATCGCAGAGCCATCTCGTCGGCCCCGAAAAAGTGCAGCGCGCCGGCGTCGACGGCCAGCGTCAGCGCACCAGACAAGCGGCTTTGCGCATCGGGCGCCAGCACCACCAGTTCACCCAGTGATGAGCGCAGGTAGCAAAAAGCCCTGTCACCCAGGTGTTCGACGGCCTGGGTTTCGCAGTCGGTCAGCTCGAACAACACCTGCCCGGCTTCAGCAGCGCCCAGCCGCACCTGCTCGGGGCGAAAGCCCACGGTCGCAACCGGCACCTCGAAGTGGCGCGGCACCACCAGCGATATCGCACCGATGGTCAGCCGGGTACCCTCGCCCGCCAGCTCGCAGCGCTCGACGGTGAACAGGTTGATCTTGGGGGTGCCAATGAAGCCGGCAACAAAAAGGTTGGCTGGCCGACGGTACAGATCCAGCGGCGCGCCGACCTGCTCGATGCGCCCCTTTCGCAGCACCACGATCTGGTCGGCCAGCGTCATGGCCTCGGTCTGATCGTGCGTGACGTAAATCGCCGTCGACTTGAGCGCGCGCTGGGTGCGTGCGATCTCCAGACGCAGCCGCACGCGCAGTTCGAGGTCAAGGTTTGACAAGGGCTCGTCATATAAAAAAACCTCGGGCCGACGGATCATGGCGCGGCCCATGGCCACGCGCTGGCGCTGGCCACCGGAGAGCTGGCGAGGAAAGCGGTCTAGTAAAGGCATGAGCTCGAGCACTGTGGCTATTTCGTCGACGCGCTGCGTCTGCTCGGCCGCAGGCACCTTGGCCATGCGCAGCGGGAACGACAAATTCTGCCGTACCGTCTTGTGCGGGTACAGCGCGTAGTTCTGGAACACCATCGCGCAGCCGCGCTCAGAAGGCGGCACGTCGTTGACCAGCCGGTCACCCACGCGCACTTCGCCACTGCTCGGCATTTCCAGGCCTGCAATGATGCGTAGCAGGGTAGATTTGCCGCAGCCCGATGGGCCAAGCAGCACGGTGAATTTGCCAGCGGGCATGGTCAGGCTGAGGTCGGGAATGACCTCTACATCGCCGAAACGCTTGGAAATGGAGTTCAGGTGAATGTCGGCCATGGGGTATGCCTTAGGGTGGTGATACGGCGACCGCTAAAAGCCCCCGTTGAATATTTGATTCAGTGACGCCCAGCAAGGTCTCCATGGCAAGACGGGCTTCTGCAGGCTTGCGGGCCCAGATGGCGTCGAGCACGTCGCGGTGCATGGGCAAGCCCTTTCGCGGCGCGCCGGGCTGTCGTGAGGACAACTCGAACGACAGTCGCAGTGCGGTCTCTATGGTGGCACCCAGCGAGATCAAGAATGGGTTGCCTGTTGCGCGCAATATGCCGCGGTGAAATTCAAGGTCCGGACCAGCAAACGCCACGGGGTCGGTACCAGCGGCGTCCATCGCACGGTAGGCACGTTCGATAACAGCAATGTCAGCGTCACTTGCAGACGCGGCCGCGATCTCGCAAGCCGCTGGCTCTACGATGCGCCGCAACTGGCTGAGGTGCAGCGCTGTACGCTCACGGTTCTGGTCAGACCAGCACCACCTAAGCACATCCTCGTCGAGCATGTTCCATTGAACGCGCGGCAGTACTCGCGTACCCGTTTTAGGTCGCGACACCAGCATGCCCTTGGCCTTGAGGTTGCCCAGAGCTTCGCGCACCGAGGTACGGGCAACGCCAAGCGCTTCAGCGAGCTCGATTTCAGTCGGCATGACGGCCCCTTCGGGCCATTCTCCGTCGACCACGCGCCGGGCGATCGCATCAGCGACCGAAGGGCCAGTGCGTCGTTGACCCGGTAGGGTTTTTACAATTTTCGGCAAGGTATTTGTCAGACTTGTAAAGTAGATTGGTCTGTAGTCTATTTGGGGTTTCGGCATAAATAACTAGGGTAAGTACTCGGTTTCTTGATCTATTTGTCTGACATAAACTTCGACAGCCAATCCGTTTAATCCCTCAAAATACAGGAGATCCGCATGAGCTTGAATGAAACAAATGATCTATCACGCCGCCAACTGCTTCGCGTAGCCGGCGCAACTGCGGCTACGGCCGGGGCGGCTATGGCTTTTCCAGCCATCGCTCAGAGCAAAAAATTCGCCGGTGTAAAGCTGCGCGGTGCGGCCTACCAGCACGGGTTTTTTAATCATCTCAAAAAATACATTCCTGAGTTCGAAGCGAGCACAGGCATGACTGTGGATCTGCAACTGTCAGCCTTTCCGGTCTACAACCAGCAGGCTGATCTGGAACTGTCCAGCGGCGGCAGCGCCTGGGACTTTTGCAATGTGACGTTCATCTTTGCCGCGCGCTGGGTGGCTGCCGGCCTGCTGCAAGATCTGGATACGTTTTCGCGTGATGCAAAGTACACACCGGCAAATTGGAACCCGGACGACTTCGTCAAGGGCGCGCAGCTTCCTTACATGGACAAGGCCGGCAAGACCTATGGCTATGCATGGGAAGGCGGCGCCATGCTCATGGGCATCAGCCGCATGGACTTAATGAAAAAATACGGACTCAAGCCGCCCACGACGTTCGAGGAACTAGGCAAGGTGGCCGAGGCGATGCACGGCAAGGAAGATATGGCCGGCTTTGTGAGCTCGAACCTGCACCACTGGTACCTGCCGCCTTACATCCAGGGCTTTGGTGGCGATGTATTTGCCAACCCGCCGGGCGACATCACGCCCACGCTGGCGACCTCAGCGGCGATTGATGCGGTCGATTTTTACGCCCGCCTTTTGTCCAAGTACAGCCCGCAAGGCGTGCTTAGCTACACCGAAGACCAGGCCCGCGCTGCGCTGATCGGAGGTCGCGCCAACATCAACATTCACTCAAGTTCATGGGTCACCTCCATGCTCACTGCACCTGAAAGCAAGGTCAAGGAAACAGCGTTGGTGATGCGCATGCCCGCAGGCCCCAAGGGTGACTTCCCCGCCTCCAACAGCCAGGGCCTGGGTATTCCCAAGAACGCCAAGAACAAAGAAGCGGCTTGGGAATTCATCAAGTGGGCACTCAGCCCTGAGATCACAACCCGTATCGTCAAGGACACAGGCCACTCCTCCATCTGCCGCCGAGCGGTCATCTCAGGCGCAGACCACAAGCGTGTGAACACCATCAACGGCCAGGACCTGAGCAAGCTCTATCTTGAAGTGCTGGAGCAGCCCGGCAAGACCCGTAATTTCATGGCCTATCGCACAGTCAAGGAATTCCCTGTTGTGTCTGACGTGCTTAACAAAGCCGTTGAGCGCGTCGTGTCCGGGCAAATGAAAGCGGCCGATTCCATGAAGGTCGCGCAAGACGCTGCGATGGAGGCACTGCGTCGCACGGGCGCCCGGGTCTGAACGCAGTCGCCCAAGAAGCCCGCCTAATGCCCGCCACCCCAGCCTTGTCCTACGAGGGCCAGCGCCGCCGCTTCACGCGGCTAGCGATTGCGCCAAGCCTGCTGTTTTTGCTGCTGGTGGCGGGTTTGCCTACGGCGTTTTTGCTGGTCACCAGCTTGACGCCCGGCTCTTTGGTCAACCCGGGATCTCTGACCGATTTTCGGGACCCGCTGGTCAATTACCAAAATCTGGTCACAGACAAACGGTTCCACGAAACCCTGTGGGTACAGGCGCGCCTGTCGCTTTACACCGTGGTGTTGCAAGTGCTGCTGGGCACTGGGATGGCACTGCTGGTCCATTCGGGCCAGGACCGTTGGCAGTCACTTCGGCATCTGTTTGTGATTCCGATGGTGTTGCCACCTATCGTGGTCGCGGTGATCTGGAAGCTGATCTACACCCCCGACATCAGCCCGATTTTTCACGCCGCTAAGGCGCTGGGGTTCGTGTTGCCGGCCTTTACCTCGCATGCCGACTTTGCGCTCGCCGCCATCGTCGTGGCCGACACATGGGAGTGGGCACCTTTCACCTATTTGATGGTGCTGGCGGCCTTACAGAACCTGCCTGGTGAATATGTGGAAGCAGCGCGCATGGACGGCGCCAATGCGCTGCGTATTTTTCAGCACATCGTGCTGCCCTACATTGCGCCCGTGCTGATGGTCTGTACCTTGTTTCGCTTGATTGACAGCATCAAGGCCTTTCCGCTGATCTTTCTGCTCACCGGCGGCGGTCCGGGGTCGGTGACGGAAGTCACCAACTACTACGCCTACTTGCTGGCGTTCAACTATGGTGAACTCGGTTACTCCAGCGCCGTCACGGTGGTGCTGCTGAGCATCACGGTGGTCATCAGCTGGTTGGCCATGCGGCTGAACCGCAACATTTCGCACCAGGACTGAACGTCTTGAAGGCCCTTTGCCAATGAAAACCACCCGCTATAAACGTCCTGGCCATATCGCCGCCTGGGCCGTACCTTTGCTGCTGTTCGTCATGCTGCTGCCTTTCTTGTGGTTGCTGCAAATGTCTTTCAAGCCCACGCCGATGATTCTGGAGTTTCCGCCCCGGCTGCTGTTCATGCCCACGGTCGAGCACTACGTGGGCCTGTGGCAAGGTGGCTTTCCGGAGTCCTTCGTCAACAGCTTGATCACCAGTGGCGTGTCAACCTTGATGGCCCTGGTGATTGGCGTGCCCGCTGCCTATGCCCTGTCGCGCTGGAGCGGCCGAGGCCGATTTGGGCTGGGCTTGTCGATATTGCTCACACGTATGGCGCCGCCGATTGCATTCACCATCCCCTTCTTCCTGGCTTATCGCTACCTTGGCTTGCTCGACACGCGTACCGGCCTGATCCTGATTTACATGACGTTCAATTTGCCGCTTGTGATCTGGATGATGCAGCCCTTCTTTGACGCCGTCCCCGCCTCGCTCGAAGAAGCCGCCCTGATGGACGGCGCCGGGTTTCCCACCGTGTTCGCCGAAATCGTCATGCCCATGGTCAGTGCCGGCATTGCCGCCACGGCCATCTTGTGTTTTCTCTATGCCTGGAATGATTTTTTCTTTGCGCTGATTCTGACCCGTACCGACGCTCGTACCGCCCCGGTGGCGGTGGTCAACTTCATGAACTACGAAGGCTGGGAGTGGGGCAAGATCGCCGCCGGAGGCTCGCTGGTCATGGCGCCGGTGTTGCTGTTTTCGCTGATGGTGCGGCGCTACCTGGTCAGCGGGCTGACGGCCGGCGCGGTCAAGGGCTGAGATGCTCACATCTGCGCTGTCTGGCGCAACCCGTCTTGTTCCGGTGCTGGGTTTCCCTATTGAGCATGTGCGCGCCCCCCGCGTGTACAACCCGGCGTTCGATGCCGAAGGGCTTGACTGGTGCCAGGTACCGATGGGCGTGCATCCTGACGACCTGGCCACCACTCTGTCGCAGCTGGCCAAAGTCAGCAACTTGCAGGGCTTGAACATCACCATGCCCCACAAAGCCAGCGCTTACGCCTTATGCACCGTGGCCGGGCCCGAGGCGCGGCGTACCCGGCTGGTCAACACCTTGCGCCTGCAAGCAGACGGCACCTGGGCGGGCGAGAGTTTTGACGGTATTGGTTTTGTGCGCGCTGCCCGTCACCACGGTATGTTGCATGTCGACCGGCCGGCCCTCATCGTGGGGGTGGGCGGCGCTGGTACCGCCATTGCGTTTGCACTCGTCGCCGCTGGCGTGAAGGACCTCATCCTGGTGAACCGCGACCCGCAGCGTGCCGAGCGTCTTGGTCAGGAGCTGCGCGCGGCCGACCCTCTGGTGCGCGTGCGCATCGGCATGGCCCATGCCGCCAGTGCTGCGCTTGCGGTCAACGCCACCTCGCTGGGCTTGCACCCTGGCGAACCTCTTGCGTTTGATCCCGCTCTGCTTGGCCCGGGCGCCGCGGTCTTTGA
>CAMBWM010000123.1 GCA_945871335.1 Polaromonas sp. YR568
CGCCCCGACAGGTTGACCAGAATCGACTGGTCGGAGCGCATGGTCTTGGCCATCTTCATGGCGTAAGCCACGGCGTGGCTTGATTCGAGTGCCGGGATGATGCCTTCGGTGCGGCACAGGTAATGAAAGGCCGACAGCGCCTCGGCATCAGTGATCCCGACGTATTCGGCGCGGCCGATGTCTTTAAGGAAAGCATGCTCGGGGCCCACGCCCGGGTAGTCCAGGCCGGCGCTGATGCTGTGCGTCTCTGTCACCTGGCCGTCTTCGTTTTGCAGCACGTAAGTACGGTTGCCGTGCAGCACGCCGGGCACACCACGTTGCAGCGAGGCTGAATGCTTGCCGCTGTCCATGCCCTCGCCAGCTGCTTCAACACCGATCAGGCGCGTGTTCTCGTGCTTGATATAGGGGTGAAAAATACCCATGGCATTGCTCCCGCCGCCCACGCAGGCCAGAACCGCGTCGGGTTGTTTGCCGCCCAGCATCTCGGGCATTTGCACCAGACACTCTTCGCCGATCACGCTCTGGAAATCGCGCACTATCATCGGGTAAGGGTGCGGGCCGGCCACGGTGCCGATGATGTAAAAAGTGTTGTCCACGTTGGCCACCCAGTCGCGCAGGGCTTCGTTGAGTGCGTCTTTGAGCGTCTTGCTGCCACTTTCAACGGGGACTACGGTAGCGCCCAGTAGCTTCATGCGGTAAACATTGGGGCTTTGGCGTTTGATGTCTTCGCTTCCCATGTAAACCACGCATTCCAGGCCGTAGCGCGCGCAGATGGTGGCCGTGGCCACGCCGTGCTGGCCCGCGCCGGTTTCGGCAATGATGCGCGGCTTGCCCATGCGCTTGGCCAGCATGGCCTGGCCAATGGTGTTGTTGATCTTGTGTGCGCCGGTGTGGTTCAGGTCTTCACGCTTGAGGTAAATCTGCGCGCCGCCCTGTTCGCGGCTCATGCGAGCCGCGTGGTAGATCGGTGAAGGCCGGCCGACAAAGTGCTTGAGCTCGTAATGAAACTCGGCCAGAAAAGCCGGGTCATGCTGGTAGCGCGCATAAGCGGCTTTGAGTTCATTGATGGCGTGGGTCAGTGTCTCAGACACAAAGCTGCCGCCGTAAATGCCGAAATGCCCGCTGACATCAGGTTGCTGATAGGAATACATGGTTTTAACTTGTGGCAAATGGTCGGTCTGCGGCACGCACGGCCGCGACAAACTGGTTGATCTTGTCGGCGCTCTTGATTCCCTTGGAAACCTCGACGCCGGAGCTCACATCAACGGCCAGCGTTGTGCAACGCGGCCTGACTTGCAAGATGCCATCGGTCACATTTGCAGGCGTCAATCCACCAGACAAAACGAGGTGAGCGTTGACGTTTGGAGGAAGCAGTGACCAATTGAATGTTTTCCCGCCACCGCCGAATCCCTCGACATGGGCGTCGAGCAAGATGGCCTGGGCTTTATTAAAGGATGAAGCATAGTTTACGAGATCAAAGCCGGCCTCGCCCGGGGCAGGGGCTTGCAGCGGAATGCGGGCCGCCCGCACAAAAGGCCGGCCGTGGGCCAGGCATTCGGCGGGGGTTTCGTCCCCGTGAAACTGCAGCAGGGCGTGCGGCAGCTGCGCGCAGGCCGCGGCGACATTGTCAAGAGACTCATTGACGAAGAGCAGCACCGGCGTGACATAGGGCGGCAGCCGCCCTGCCAAAACGGCCGCGCGCGCCGGGCTGACATAGCGCGGGCTGGCCTGGTAAATGACAAAGCCAACAGCGTCTGCCCCGGCGGCCACGGCAGCATCCACGTCTTGTTCACGTGTGAGGCCGCAGATTTTGATTCGGGTCCGGTTCATGGCAGCCAATCATAGGCTGGCGCGCTGGCCGGCAGGGCGTAGCGGTCTTCGTAAACCGGCCCCATGAAATACAGGCCGTCCGGCGAGAAAGTAGGCGCGGCGGCGTCACGGTCGCGGGCGGCCAGCACCTCCAAAATCCATTCGGGGCTGTGCGCGCCTTGGCCCACGCTGACCAGGCAGCCCATGATGTTGCGGATCATGTGGTGCAAAAAGGCATTGGCCTCAAACTCAAAGCGCCAGTAGGGCCCGCGCCGCGACACCTGAATGCGCGTGAGCGTCTTGACGGGGCTTTTGGCCTGGCACTGCGCCGCCCGGAAAGACGAGAAATCATGTTCACCCACCAGGTAAGCGGCGGCGCGCTCTATGGCAGCGCCATTCATCGGCCGGTAAACCCAGCCCACGCGGCCGGCCTCCACGCTGGGGCGCACGGGGGACTCAAGCAGCACATAGGCATAGCGCCGGGCTATCGCCGAGCCGCGCGAATGAAAGTCGTCGGGCATGTGGCGCGCCCACTGAATGGCAATGTCGCGCGGCAAAAAAGCGTTGGTGCCGCGCACCCAGGAGGCCTCGTCGCGTGCCAAGAGCGTGTCAAAGTGCACCACCTGCATCAGGCTGTGAACACCCGCGTCGGTGCGGCCGGCGCAGTTGACGCGAAACTGCTGGCCGGTGAATTGGCCGAGCGCGTGCTCAAGCCGGTCTTGAATGGTGTTGCCCGAAAGCTGGCTTTGCCAACCCTCATAGCTACTGCCGTTGTAGCTCAGGCCCAGTGCAACTCTCAATCGCTCACCTGCTTCATAAGGTGTTGAATGCCACGGTTCAGGAGGCCTTGGGTGGCGGCTTGTCGCCGGCACCTTCAGGAGGCTGCAGGTCAAGCGAGATCGAGTTCATGTCAAAGTCAGCCGCAGGAGCGTTTGATTTGGCCAACGGTGCCGGGCTGGCCATGGAGATGTCTGCGTTACGTACGGCAGGCTCGTTCGCGGCGACCACCCCGGGGCTGGTGCCAGGTGGCAGTTCCAGGTCAAAGTCAAGCTTGGGGAAGGGACTGGTCTGCGGCACTGGCCGGGTGGGCCCGTAAAGTGGGTTGGTCGGGTCCAGTGACTGCCCTTTGATGCAAATCTCCGGCCATTCCGGCCCAGGCCCTCCCATGGCGCCAAGCGCCCGCACGGCCAGCGCTTCAAAGCCAACGCTGTCTTCGTTTTGAACGCAAAGGTCCATGAGCTCCAGCATGATGTCAATGCGCTTGGGTGTCTTGTCCAGCGCTGTGCGCAGCAGGGCTTCGGCCACCATGTCGCGGCCGGCTTCCAGCTCTTTGCGCGCCTTGTAAAGAGGGTCTTCCGGCGGCAGCGGCGTGGCGGCTTTTTCGGCATTGGAAATAAAGGACTGCTCGTTGACGCGCACATAGGTGGCAGCCTCTTCGGCTGTCATATCAAATGACGGGGCGTCAAAGTTTTGCTGCACTTCTTTGGCTGGGCGGTTGCGGCGCAAGCGCAGTAAAACCCAAACCAGTAACAAGCTCAAAAAGACGCCGGCGGCGGGCAGCACGGCGTCGTCTTTTGACAGCCGGTCAATCAGGTTGGGCTTGTCTTCGCCCATGGCCGGCGGTGCGGGCAAATTGACGGCGGGCAGGCTGGTATCTGCAGCGGCAGGCGCGTTGACTGCGGCGGGTGCCGGGCTGCCAGCGGCAGCCGTGGCCGGCAAACTCTTTGTACCCAGATCGCTCAGGTCCTTGATGTTTTTAGAGAGCTCTGCCACTCGCTGGGCATCGTCTTTGGCTTTGCGTTGCTGACTCAGTTTTTCTTCAGCGCTGCCGCCGGCTTGCACCCCGCCCTTGGACAGAGTGAGCTTGTCGGTGGCCGCGGCGCCTGGTGATGTGTCCTTCAGCGCGCTTTGCACTTTGCCCGAGGCTGTACGACCGGCCGGTGCTACGTTGGCCTCTTTGGCTTTGTTGGCCAGTTGCTGGCGGTAGGCATCGAAGTCTTGGCTTTGCAGCAAGATGGACTTGCGCGCCTCGACGGGGTCCAATGCCTGCGCCTGGTCTGCGCTGGGCATAGAAATTTCTGCCCCGGCCAGTAGCCGGTTCACGTTGTTGGCAACAAAGGCTTCAGGGTTGCTGTTGAGCATGGCCAACAGCATCTGGTCGAGTGAGACATTGACTGACTTGGCCTGCACTGCCAGTTCGCTGGCAGTGTCGCCGGCCTTGACTTTCAAGCGAGCGCCGCCAGTGGCCGCAACTTCAGCCGGCTTGGGTGCCGCAGGGGCTGAGGCTGGAGTGGCAGGTGCCGGTGCCGTTACTGTTGGCGTTGGCGTTTGGGCCGTTACCGGGGGGGGTGTGAGCTCGGCCGCTGGTGCGGGCGCTTGCTGCACCGCCGGGGCCACCGGCAAAACTGGCGCCTGCGCAACCGACGGCATGATGAGCAGTGTGAAGTCGCGCGTGATCCTGCCCGAAGCCCAGCTGATCTCCAACACCAGTTCTAAAAAGCTCACGGTCACCGGCCGGCCACCAGTGATCTTGAGTACTGCGCGGCCCTCAGGCAGCAGTTGCAGGTTGAACGCTATTTCACTCAAGGCCGGCTGGTAATCGATGCCCATGGCCCTGAAGGTGGCCGCAGGTGCCACCGCCACCCTGAGACTATTTGCGTCGGCTACGCTCACATCCGTCAGCTCCAGCTCTGCCCGTAACGACTCCCCCTGCGAAGACTGCACCTGCAGCCGGCCCAGACTCAGCGCCTGCGCGCTGAAGCCAGACAGGACACCCATAACCAGCAGGGCTGCTGTCAACAGCCAGCGCCACTTGGCCTGGCGAGCTGGAGGATGTTGGGTCATCAGGGCGGGCGAGTGATGCATGGTGAAAGCTCAGTCGTTAAGCAAAATCCGGAGCATGCGGCGCAGCGGTTCGGCTGCGCCCCACAAAAGTTGGTCGCCCACAGTGAAGGCGCCCAGGTAGTCCTCGCCCATCGCCAGCTTGCGGATGCGACCCACGGGGATATGCATGGTACCCGTCACAGCGACCGGTGTCAGTTCGCGAATGCTCGCTTCCCGCGTGTTGGGCACGACTTTGACCCAGGCGTTGTCGGCTGCGATCATGGCTTCGATGTCGGCCACAGGCACGTTTTTCTTGAGTTTGAAAGTCAGTGCCTGGCTGTGGCAACGCATGGCGCCAATGCGCACGCAAAAGCCGTCCACTGGCACCGCCGCAGAGCCAAAGCCTTCGCCCTGGCCCAGAATCTTGTTGGTCTCGGCCATGCCTTTCCACTCTTCTTTGGACGTGCCCCAGCCAGGCTCGTCCTGGCTTTTCCCGATACCCAAATCCTTGTCGATCCACGGAATCAGGCTGCCACCCAGGGGAACTACAAAGTTTTCGGTCTCAGCCGCAGTCAGGCTGCGCTGCTTGGCAGCGACCAAACGGTCGATATCCAAAATAGAGCTTTTCGGGTCGTCCAGCAGGGCTTTGACTTCAGCGTTGAGCGTGCCGTATTGCGTGAGCAACTCGCGCATGTGCTGCGCGCCGCCGCCCGAGGCCGCCTGGTAAGTCTGCGTGCTCATCCACTCAACCAGCCCCGCCTTGTACAGCGCGCCCACGCCCATCAGCATGCAGCTCACGGTGCAATTGCCACCTATCCAGTTTTTGCCGCCAGCGGCCATGGCCTTTTGAATAACGGGCAAATTAACGGGGTCCAGAATGAGGACCGCGTCTTTGTCCATGCGCAGGGTGCTGGCAGCGTCAATCCAATGGCCCTTCCAGCCGGCCGCGCGCAGCTTGGGAAACACCTCAGCGGTGTAGTCGCCGCCCTGAGCCGTGATGATGATCTCGCAACGCTTGAGCGCGTCAATGTTGAAGGCGTCTTGCAGCGTGGTTTCGTTTTTGGCCAGGACCGGTGCTTTACCGCCGGAATTCGAGGTCGAGAAAAACAGGGGCTCAATCAGCTCGAAGTCGCCTTCGGTCTGCATGCGGTCCATCAGCACAGAACCGACCATGCCGCGCCAGCCAACCAACCCTACTAACTTGCTCATTTCAACGCCCTTTCGAAATTAAAAAACAGTGCCAGACCAGACTGTTTGCCCGGCTCGTCAGGCCGGGAGGGCGCACGACGAACCAGACTGGATCAGTCCTTCGTGGTCGTGGTTTTGGTGGTGCATGCACGCGCAAGCGCAGCGCCCATGAAGGCGGCAGCGTTGTTCAGCTTGAACGGATGGGCGTGAAACATGGCGTCTATTGTAACGGCCTCTGGCTGAGCGCTGGCTGACGGGGTGGGGCTGAAAAAATAGTGGTTAGAACCCGTTTTTCGGTGATTGACCGCTCAGGTAACTTAGCTTTGAATTGAGTGACTTGAAATTTAGTACGCAAAAGCGTACCATTGGCCTATTCCAAGGAGTTTTGTATGACCACCCTTACAGCGAGTGAAGCTCGCGCCAACCTTTACCGCCTGATCGATCAGGCCGCTGAGTCGCATCAGCCGATTTACATTGCCGGCAAGCGCACAAGCGCTGTTTTGTTGGCCGCCGAAGACTGGCAAGCGATTCAAGAGACTTTGTTCTTGCTTTCAGTGCCGGGCATGCGCGAGTCTGTCAAAGAGGGCATGGCTGAGCCATTGAAGGACAGTGCCAAGGCACTTGACTGGTGAGCTGGCAACTGGTTTTTTCGAAGCATGCGCAAAAGGATGCGCAGAAGTTGCTGGCTTCCGGCTTGAAGCCCAAGGCGCAGGATTTACTCGCAGTGCTGGCTGTCAACCCTTTTCAAAACCCGCCTCCCTACGAGAAGCTGGTGGGTGACTTGATCGGTGCGTACTCAAGGCGCATCAACATTCAGCACCGCATGGTCTATGAGGTGTTTGATGCAGAACGCACGGTGAGGGTTTTGCGAATGTGGTCGCATTACGAGTAAGCAGGCAAAGCTGAAATGGGTTCTGACCCCATTTCAAAGTGTCCAGGGCTACTGCGCCAGAAACCCGCCATCAATCGCCAGCGTGTGTCCCGTCACCATGCCTGCGGCGGGGCTGGCCAGGTAGATCACGCCGCCTACGATTTCATCGACTTCGGCGATGCGGCCCATGGGTGTCATGGCTTCGATGCGGGCCATCAGCTCGGGCTGGGCGGTCAGTGACTCGATGAAGTCGGTGCGCACCCATGTGGGGGCGATGGCGTTGACGCGTATGCCTTCGCGCGCCCACTC
>CAMBWM010000124.1 GCA_945871335.1 Polaromonas sp. YR568
ACTTCGTCGAGCAGCGCCTCGTCTTCAATCGGCTTTACACCGCCACCGATCTTGTCAGCAGCAGCAGCTAACTGACTCACGATCTCGGCGCGGCGCTCGGCAAAGCTGGCGATCACAGCGCCGTCTTTTCGCAGCGTTTCTGCGTACTGGTCGGCATGCTTGATCACAACGGGTGAGACGGCCGCCTCAAAACGGTGGCCCTGGGTGCTATTGCCGGAAGTCAGCCCCAGAGCTTTCAACAGCACCATATCCGCGCCGTGCAGTGCAAGCAGGCCGTGCGCAGGCCGCACAAAACTCACGCTGCTCCAGCCGGGCAGTTCGCAGTCGCGCTCGAGCTGGTAGCTCATGAGTTTGGGAATCGGCAGCTTGGCGATGGCTTCAAGCAAGGCTTTTTGCAAGCCCTCGGCGAGCGTCGCGCCCTTGACCATGCTGTCGTAAAACAGGGCCTCGGCCTTACCGTCCATAGCGCGCTTGAGTTGAGGCACGGCCGAAGCGTCGGCGCCAAGTGCATTGAGCCGTTTGAGCAAGGCGGGCGTGGCATTGCCGCCGGCATCAAGACCGACGCTGACAGGCATCAGTTTTTGCGAGACGGCTTTGTCTGTGGCCTGGACGGCCACTTGGGTGATGTGCGCGGCCAGTCGCCGTGGCGAGGCAAACGTTGTCAGCAGCGAGCCTGCAACGGTCAAGCCCTGCGCCTGGAGTTGCTCAAACAGCACGCCGGCAAAAGCATCACCGAGTTTTTTCAGGGCCTTGGGCGGCAGCTCTTCTACAAAGAGTTCGAGCAAGAGGTTCTGGGTCGTCATCGTCATCTCGCTCACGCAGCTTTCTGGTTCAAGACAGGCATGGCGGTTTGCATCTGCGCCACCCATTCGCGCGGCGCCAGCGGAAAGCCCAGGCGCTCGCGGCTGTCAAAGTAACTCTGCGCCACGGCGCGCGCCAGGTTGCGGATACGGCCTATGTAGGCGGCGCGCTCGGTCACGGAAATCGCGCCGCGCGCGTCCAGCAGGTTGAAGCTGTGGGCGGCCTTGAGCACTTGCTCGTAAGCCGGCAGGGCCAGTTGCACGTCGATCAAGTGTTTGGCCTGCTTCTCGTGCGCATTGAAGGCGGTGAACAAAAACTCGACATCGCTGTGCTCGAAGTTGTAAGTCGATTGCTCGACCTCGTTTTGCCTGTAAACGTCACCGTAGAAAAGCTTGCCCCCACGCTCCCCCACTGCGTGTGGCTCGCTGCCCCCCGAGGGGACTGTCTCCGCTTGGGAGCGGCCCGGCGCGGACCCGCCTTCAGTCCAGACCAGGTTGTAGACGTTGTCCACGCCCTGCAGGTACATGGCCAGGCGCTCCAGGCCGTAAGTGATCTCGCCGGTGATAGGCCGGCAGTCAATGCCACCGACTTGCTGGAAGTAAGTGAACTGCGTGACTTCCATGCCGTTTAGCCAGACTTCCCAGCCCAGGCCCCAGGCGCCCAATGTCGGGTTTTCCCAATCGTCTTCGACAAAACGGATATCGTTTTGCTTGAGGTCAAAGCCCAGCGCTTCGAGCGAGCCAAGGTAGAGCTCTAGGATGTTGCTGGGCGCTGGCTTGAGCACCACCTGGTACTGGTAGTAGTGCTGCAGGCGGTTGGGATTTTCACCGTAGCGGCCGTCTTTGGGGCGGCGGCTGGGTTGTACGTAAGCGGCTTTCCAGGGCTCGGGGCCAAGCGCTCTTAAAAAAGTAGCAGTGTGCGAGGTACCGGCGCCGACCTCCATGTCATAGGGTTGCAACAGGGCGCAGCCTTGGTCAGCCCAGTAGGACTGGAGCTTGAGAATGATTTGCTGGAAAGTGAGCATGGCAACTTGGGTTCTAGGGGGCAAGGCGCTTGGCGCGCCAACCCCTTTATTTTACGCCGCGCACTCAGGATGAACGGGTCGTGCGCCATCGGGCTAGCGCGGCGATCAGCAAGACGCTTGCGCCCAGAAGCCACCAAGGCGCCAGTCCGAAGTGCGAGACCCAGCGCGCATACAGCGTCAGGCCGTCGGCACCCTGTACCTCCGCCACCAGGGCGCCGCGTGTATGCCGCGCCAGGGCATGCGTGACGCGGCCTTGCGCATCAATCACTACCGTTGCACCGGTGTTGGTGGCGCGCAGCATGGGACGGGCAAATTCAAGTGCGCGCATACGCGAGATGTTCAGGTGCTGGTCAATCGCCACTGTGTTACCAAACCAGGCGATGTTGCTGACATTGACCAGGACGGTGGGCGCACTCACCACGTCCTTGAACTGGGCGCCGATTTCTTCGCCGAACAGGTCTTCATAGCAAATGTTGGGCGCTATGCGCTCGCCCTGCCACTCCAGCATGGTTTGAACCAAAGGGCCCCTATTGAAGTCCCCCAACGGAATATTCATCATGCGGATAAACCACTTAAAAAACGGCGGCACAAATTCGCCAAATGGCACCAAGTGATGTTTGTCGTAACGATACGCTGGCGCACCTGGTTTCAGACCTACGACGGCGTTGCTGTAGCCCGCTTGTGCGGTGCCCATTGGCAGGCCGATCAATGCGGCCTGTTGGCCACTGGCAAAGCGCTGTTCAATTGCTTCCCAATACCCAGGCGGTAACTGAGCGGGCAGCATAGGCAAAGCCGTTTCAGGCAAGACGACCAGTGCGGTTTGAGCCGCCTGCAACTGCTCAGCATAAAAGTTCAACGCGTCGCGCACACCCGTGCCGGCTTGGAACTTCTGGTCTTGCGAAATATTGCCTTGCACCAGCGTGACCGTGAGCGGCGCACGCAGGGGCGCAGGGGCATAGGTCGCAGGCAGCACCGACACAAGCAGGCAGGCCACCAGCAAAGTTACCGTGGCCATGCCGGCTTGCATGCTTCGACTGGCTTGCAGTGCACGCAGGCAAGTGGCCAGCAAGGCCGCCATGAAGGCCGCAGCCAGTGTCAGTCCATGAACGCCAACCCAACCGGCCAGAGGCCGCGCCCAACCGTCTATGTGCGCATAGCCGCCCTCGCCCCACGGGAAACCGGTGAATATTTGAACACGGGCCATTTCGGCAAGCAGCCAAGTTCCTGCAAATAGGGCAGCCCGCGCTGCGCCTCCAGTAGGCGCAAGCCATACGAACAAAGCAGCAGCCAGCGCGTAGTACAAGCCCAGGGCAGCGGCCAGCGCAAAAACCGCCAAGACGGCAAACGGTGCTGGCAGGCCACCATAAAAATGCATAGAAATAAACAGCCACCAGAATGTGCCGCACAGCATGGCACAAGCAAATAACCATGCTAATTTAGCTGCTTGACCAACGCGCCGCGCTGTCAGCGTTGGCGCCAGTTGCCAAGCCAACACGGCCAGCGAGCCAATTTGCAAGCCGCCCCAGGCTTGGCCTGTTTGCAACGGACCAAAGCCTGCAAAAGGCCATGCGATGCTAAGCGCATGGGCATAACCGGCCGCCAGCACAATCAGTGCAGAACTCCATGCCGGTTGCATTTTGACTTGTCCTGGGGTGCCTGTTCGGGGCAAAGCTGCTGACTGGAAGCTCGGCATGAGTCGCTTTGCTGCTTATCGTTTTACGACCGAGCCGACTCAGGCGACTTGTCCGGCTGCTAAGGCTTGATTTTCCGGTGATACCTTGAACCATCGCACGGCTCCGCCTTTGGTGTGCAAGACAACAAACTGCAGGCCGGCCATGACCAGCCTTTCATTGCGTTTAGGTACATGTCCCATTTCATGCGCCACCAGGCCACCAATAGTTTCAAAATCAGTCTCGGGCAGGCTTACTCCAAAGGCCTCGTTGACGCGCTCTATAGCGGTGTCGCCACTGACGCGATAAGTACGATCACCCAAGCCAAAAATATCGCCGTCGTCTTCTGCAATGTCAAACTCGTCTTCGATTTCCCCAACGATTTGCTCGAGCACGTCTTCGATCGTGATGAGGCCGGCGACACGTCCGAATTCATCGATCACGATGGCCAGGTGATTGCGGTTGCCACGAAACTCACGCAACAAGTCGTTCAGTCCTTTGCTTTCGGGTACAAACGCTGCCGGTCGCAGCAAGGCACGTATGTTCAGTTCCGGCGCACGCTGCAGTTTGAGCAGGTCCTTGGCCATGAGGATGCCCAGAATATTTTCTTTCTCACCTTCATAGACAGGAAAGCGCGAGTGTGCGGTGTCGATAACGAGGTGCAGCAATTCGTCGAAGGGGGCGTCGATGTTGATGACATCCATCCGTGGTGCTGCGACCATCACATCACCAGCCGTCATATCGGCCATGCGTATGACGCCTTCGAGCATCTCGCGGCTTTGTGCGCCAATGACTTCATTGTCTTGCGCTTCGACCAGGGTCTCTATCAACTCGTCCTTCGAGTCGGGGCCGGGGTGAAGCATTTCAGCTAGCTTTTGCAGAAAGCCGCGTTTGTCTTCCGTTTTATGGGATCGACTGGGGGGGGCGTCGGACACGTAGGTGTTCGGTAGTTAATAAGCGCCTAAGGATAGCCGATATTTATTTCGATGCTTTTACGCGCTGTCCAGGCCTTAACTTGGTCTGCGCGTCTTTGCTTGGCGCACGCCAAGTCGCACCTCTTGCATCGTTCGCAAAACATCCCAGAACTGTTTTGCCTGCACCTTCAATCGGTAGTCGGTTTGTGCGAGGTGCTCTTCGAACACCTCCGTCATGCGCGAGTCAAAGTTTGAAGGTAGCAGCCTGAGGTAGGCATCGCTCTCAGCACCGTCTCTCTGGAGGATTGCGCCTGATTTGCGTGCGATGTTCAGCATGGCAGTATTTTCACTGAGCGCATGGATGAACATCATTTCCGCACCCTCGTTGCGAGCATGCATCACGGCCCTGTCAAACAAACTGGCGCCATAGCCTCGACCTCTTGCATGCGCCAGCACTGAGACACCAAACTCAGCGCAGCTGCTGAAGTCTGTTTCCAGCGAAAACGCCATGTGGGCCATCGCAATCAATTCGAGCCGTCGGTTGTAGATGCCAAAAATCTCATCCCGCTCGAAGTTCAGCCCGGTAACGTAGCGCGCAATCATTTCGTCGCTGGCACTGTAGCCAAAGCGCAGATAGCGATCTTCTTTTGAGAGTGCCCGCAAATGTTTGCCGATCTTCTGCGCATGGCTGACGCTCAGCGCACGGATAGGCACTTTGACGGCCGTTTTATGCACGTGGCTTTGATTTTTTCCTCGCAACATCCCAAACATTCTTTTTCCTTCTTTAAAGGATGCTTTGATGAATTTGCCTGCTGTGATCATTCAAGCACTCTAAGGGTTTTCCATTGTCTGCAATTTTTTTAATTTTTTATGTAACTCTCCCTTTGCGCCAGATGCATCTGTACTTTTCAACAATGCTTTTTAAGGCATGTATTTACTAGTCTTAGTGCTCTGTTTAAAGAAGCAATTATTTTTTTAGATTTCTATTTTTTGTTGCAGTGCAGCAACGCTGTTGATGTTTTTGTTCATTTGTGCATTTTTGCCCCTTTGCCCTGCTTCGCAACGCTCCAAGTTCTAACTCTTCTCAAAGGTTTTTTGAATGTATGATTTTCTTTCGCTCTTGTCTTTTATGCCTTGAAGGATTTTTTTGTCTTGTTCTGTTTTATTACCTTTTGGCATTCAGGTCATCGAAAGGGGATGGCTGTCCTCAAACATTGTTGTTCTTACCGGTAACAACTCCACGGCTTTGATTGACAGCGGTTACGCTTCTCATGGCGCTCAAACTGTTGCTTTGGTTCAATCAACACTGGGTACTTCAAGCCCGGATCTGTTGCTCAATACGCATCTGCACAGCGACCATTGCGGTGGCAATGCGGCTTTACAAGCGAAGTTCCCATCGCTTAAAACGCTTATTCCTCCGGGTCAATCACGATTCGTTACAAATTGGGATCCCGTAGCGCTGAGCTATCAGCCAACCGGTCAAATTTGTCCCCAATTCTTTTTTCATGGCTTGCTGAACCCGGGCACTGAGGTTGTTTTAGGTGATCTTGTTTGGGAGATTCACTCCGCTGCCGGTCACGACCCTCATTCGCTTGTTTTTTTTCAGCGCGATGCCCGGATACTTGTTTCTGCTGACGCATTATGGGAAAACGGCTTTGGTATTGTTTTCCCCGAGCTAGAAGGCGAGTCTGCCTTTGACGATGTTTCTTCGACCCTGGATTTGATTGAAGATCTGTTGCCGCTCACTGTCATTCCTGGCCATGGAGCGCCTTTTTTTTATTCGAATGAAATCATGTCACGTGCTCGTGATCGTCTTGCTGCTTTCGTTGCGAATCCAGTCAAGCATGCCAGACATGCGGCAAAAGTTTTGCTGAAGTTCAAGCTTCTGGAAGTTCAGTCACAGTCAGCTGCTGACTTTAAAGAGTGGGCCTTGCAAACACCCTATCTTGAACTCGTTAGAAGCCGATTTTTTTCAGTCGCTAAACCTAGCCAATGGGTTGACGAGTTGATAGCAGAACTCGTTTTAAGTAATGCCGCGCGTCGCGCAGATGACAACATCTGCAATATATAAGCCCCACAAAGGGAAAAGCCCGGTTAATCGTTAGATCAACCGGGCTTTTCTGGCTATAAGAGCCTGACAATGTCCTACTTTCACACGGGAATCCGCACTATCATCGGCGCTAAGTCGTTTCACTGTCCTGTTCGGGATGGGAAGGAGTGGTACCAACTTGCTATGGTCATCAGGCATAACTGTTTG
>CAMBWM010000125.1 GCA_945871335.1 Polaromonas sp. YR568
GCCATTTCTTCGCAGTCCTGCCGCGCTGCCGTCATATCGGCTTGCAGCAGGTGCAAGGCAAAGCGCCAGGACCAGAACTCAGGCCGTGCCGGCTCTTTGGCTATGGCCGAATCAATGTCCTTCAAGCCGCCCTCAAAATCATGAAAGCCCTGTTTGACCAGACCCCGCAGAAATAACCCCTCGGCGGGCAGTTCAGTCGCTTGCCACCAGGGCGCCAATGCCGCTTTGGCCGAGCCGAACCAGCGCAGGTCTCCTTCACTGAGACCGGTCATGAAAACCGCTCTGGCGTAGGCTAAAGAGGCACCGAGGTCCTTGGGCTGGGCGCGCCAGGCTTTGTCCAGCGCGCGCAGCGAGCCGTCGCGCGCACCCTGTGCATGTACCGAGGATGGCAGAACCACGGCCGCCTCAGCGGGCCTGAAACGCTCCTGTGCGACAGCCTGGCTGGCAAAGCTAACGGCTCCTGCCAAAAACGACAAACCAGTAAAAACCCTGATAAAAAATGTCGTTTCTTTAATACGTAAATTCATTTTAAAAGTGAGAAAGGTCGTAGTTTCAGGTAATCTACGACCGAGGTTTGAGTCAAGCGCTGATTCTCCACGTTTTTTCAAACTTTTTCAATTCCGAGGTACCTCTATGAAATTCATGATCACTGCCATCGTTTCCGCATTCATGCTGGTTAGCGCTCCATCTTTTGCTAGCAGCGACAAGAAAGTTGATTGCGCCAAGAAAGAAAACGCAAAGGACAAGGCTTGCGTCAAGAAGTAAACCTTCTTTTGCCTTCAAAAAGCCCCTTTCGAGGGGCTTTTTTCTTTGTAAAAGTATAAAAGGTCGCAGTTTCGGGTTAATCTATGCCCGTGGTTTGAGTCAATCGCTTATCCTCCACGTTTTTCAAACTTATTAAATTCTGAGGTACCTCTATGAAATTCATGATCACCGCCGTCGTTTCCGCATTCATGCTGGTTAGCGCTCCATCGTTTGCTGGCAGCCATTCTGGCGGCAAAATGGACGACAAGAAAGTTGATTGCGCCAAGAAAGAAAACGCAAAGGACAAGGCTTGCGTCAAGAAGTAATCCTTCTTTTGCCTTCAAAAAAGCCCCTTTCGAGGGGCTTTTTTTTGTCCGTTCAAATGCAGTCTGTCACTGCTTGCAGTACGGCAGCCCGTAGAATTCAGGCATGAAAATTCTCATTTGCAATGACGACGGCTACCAAGCCCCGGGCATCGTAGCCTTGTATGACGCCCTCAAAACTGTTGCAGATGTCGAGGTTGTGGCTCCCGAGATAAACAACAGTGCCAAAAGTAATGCGCTGACCCTTCACTCCCCCCTGTACGTACATACCGCGGCGAACGGTTTTCGTTTCGTCAACGGCACGCCTGCTGATTGTGTGCACATCGCGCTGACCGGCTTGCTCGGTTACCGGCCAGACCTGGTGGTTTCGGGTATCAACAACGGCGCCAACATGGGCGACGACACGATTTACTCCGGCACGGTGGGCGCGGCCATGGAGGGCTATCTGTTCGGCATCCCCGCTTTGGCTTTTTCGCAAACTGAAAAAGGTTGGGCTCACATTGAGGTGGCAGCCCGTCGCGCGCGTGAACTGGTGCTGCAACTGGCGACTTCGCTGGAGGTGCGGCCTGAAGGGCAGATGCCCACGCAAGCGCCCTGGTTGCTCAATGTGAATATTCCGAACCTGCCCGATGATCAGATCAAGGGCGTGAAAGTCGCACGTCTGGGGCGCCGGCATGCCGCTGAACGCGTCATCACCCAGACCAGCCCGCGCGGTGAAACCATGTATTGGATAGGCAGTGCCGGCCCGGCCAAGGATGAAGGTGAGGGCACCGACTTTCATGCCGCGCAGCTTGGCTACATGGTCATCACGCCGCTGCAGGTGGACCTGACTGACCACGAGCGCTTGCCTTATTGGACGCAGACCGCAGCCCGTCTGTCGCAAGCCAAGTCATGAGCGAAGGCCCCCGCGCCAAGCGCCCGGGCTTTCCGGTGAAGCTGGCGCCCAACTCGGGCGTACCTACTGCCAACAAGAGCATCAACCCGGCCTGGTCTGCGCAGACTAATTCTGTGCAAACCCGCAACGCTCAGGTGGGCTTGCAAAAGCCGCTGCCCTCCGGTGTCGGGCTGGACTCTCAAACCGTTCGCAGCCGGATGGTGGACAAGCTGGCCAAGCAGGGCTTGCAAGACACCGAGGTGCTGGCGGCCATGGGGCTGGTGGAGCGGCATCGCTTTGTAGACACCGCGCTGGCCAACCAGGCTTATGAAGACACCAGTTTGCCGATCGGCCTGGGGCAGACCATCTCCAAGCCCAATGTGGTGGCGCGCATGCTCGAGTTATTGCGTGAAGGCCGCAGCGGTCGGCTGGGCCGCGTGCTGGAAATCGGCACCGGCTGCGGCTACCAGGCGGCTGTGCTCAGCCACCTGGCCGTTGAGGTCTACAGCATTGAGCGCTTGCGCGGCTTGCATGAGAAGGCGCGTGAGAACCTGCGTTACTTCCGGCTGCCCAATGTGCACCTGTTGTTTGGCGATGGCATGGAGGGTTTTGCCAAGGGTGCGCCCTATGCCGCCATCATTGCTGCTGCCGGCGGCGAGGCCATTCCGCCGGCTTGGATTGAACAACTTGCCGTGGGCGGGCGCTTGGTGGCGCCTATGCACACTGCCAACGGTCAGCAGGCCTTGGTGGTGATTGATAAGTCGGAGCAGGGCGTGCGTCAGACTGTGTTGGAGGCCGTTCACTTTGTGCCCCTAAAATCCGGTACAGACTGACAGCCGCTTTTACCGTGCCCATGCGGGCCTTGAAGATTGAGGACACGAACCGATGAACTATCCCGCCCTTCAAAGCAAGCCCACTGCGCTGCGCACCGTTTGGGTGCTGCCCCTGTCGCTGGTGCTTTGCTTGCTGGCAGCCTGCTCATCGCGCTCTTTGACCAGTGCACCGGTTGAAAGTCGTGGCACGGCGCGCGCCTCTGCGTCCTCGACACCAGCTACACCTTCTCCACCCCGCGCGGCCGCGCTACCTGCGCGCCCGATGGCGGCATTGCCTGGCGCAGAAAATGAAGGTAAGCCGGGTTACTACACCGTCAAACCCGGTGACACACTGATTCGCATTGGTTTGGACTCGGGCCAAAACTGGCGTGACATCAACCGCTGGAACAACATCGACAACCCGAACCAGATTGAAGTCGGTCAGGTGTTGCGCGTGTCGCCGCCGGCAGCCAGTGATGTGGCTGTGACGCGCCCGGTTGCCAACGCGCCGGCCACAGCAGTCATCACGCCCCTGCCTCCACAAGGCCAAGTTGCAGCCAAGCCTGCTGCGGCCAGCCCGGTGCCAAGCCCCGTCAGTCAAGCCCAAGCCCCGGCCGCAGCCGGCGGTGAAGAAGAAATCGCCTGGTTGTGGCCCGCTCAGGGCACGCCTATTGCCGGCTTTGATGAAGTCAAAAACAAAGGCATCGACATTGCCGGCAATGCCGGCGAGCCAGTGCTGGCCTCAGCCGACGGCCGCGTGGTGTATGCGGGTGCCGGTCTGCGCGGTTACGGCAACTTGGTCATCCTCAAACACAACAATACTTACCTGACCGCCTACGCCCACAACCAGAACCTGCTGGTCAAAGAAGACCAGTCCGTGCGCAAGGGCCAGAAAATCGCTGAAATGGGCAATAGCGACGCAGACCGCGTGAAGTTGCACTTTGAGATCCGCCGCCAGGGCAAGCCGGTCGATCCCATCAAGTACCTGCCGCCACGCTGATCCTCTTTGTGATCGCCCGAGTGCAGGTGCAGTCCCTTGCAAGCACCTGAGACAATCGGTGCATGACAGAAGAAAAAAAACCACTGGCTTGGACCCTGCCGCCAGAATACCCGCCTGACTTTCTCGACGTGGAGTCCCTTGATATGGAGGCCCAGGGCATTGCGCACCGGGCCGATGGCAAGGTGGTTTTCATTGAGGGCGCGTTACCTTTTGAGCGCGTCACTGCCAATGTGTTCCGCAAAAAAACCAGTTTTGAAAAAGCCACGCTGAGCACCATTGAGCAAGAATCGGCGCAGCGCGTCAAACCCGGCTGCTCGCATTTCGGCATGCATGTGGGTGCCTGTGGCGGCTGCAAGATGCAGCACTTGCATGTCAGCGCGCAGGTCGCCGTCAAGCAGCGCGTTCTGGAAGACAACCTCTGGCACCTGGGCAAAGTGCGCTCTGAAAATATTCTGCGTGCCATTGAAGGGCCAGCCTGGAACTACCGTTTTCGTGCACGCCTGTCGGTGCGCTATGTCCGCAAAAAAGGCATGGTGCTGGTTGGCTTTCATGAGCGCAAAAGCACTTACGTCGCTGACATTCACGACTGCCACGTACTGCCGCAGCATGTCAGCGACATGCTGATGCTGCTGCGCGAACTCATTGGCGCCATGCAGGCACGCGAGACCTTGCCGCAAATCGAGCTGGCCTGCGGCGACGCACCTGGCGACGGCTCGCCAGCTGTGACGGCGATGGTGCTGCGCCACATGGAGCCCTTGAGCGATGCGGATCTGGCGCGCCTGCGCAGCTTTGCCGCCGCCCGACCCGGGCTGCAGTGGTGGTTGCAATCAAAAGGGCCCGAGACTGTCAAGCTGCTGGACCCTTTGATCGCGGGCGAGCCACAACTGGCCTACAACTTGCCCGACTACGGCGTGAGCATGCCCTTCAAGCCAACCGACTTCACACAGGTCAACCCTTTCATCAACCGCGTGCTGGTGGCGCGAGCTTTGCGCCTTCTGGCGGTGGGTCGGCACGAACGCGTGATCGACTGGTTCTGCGGCCTGGGCAACTTCACGCTGCCGCTGGCCACCGGCGCCCGGGAGGTGCTGGGCATCGAGGGCAGCGAGGTGCTGGTGGAACGCTCGCAGGCCAACTACGCCAGCAACCAGGCCACGCGCCCGGCGGCCGGTCTGGCACCGCTGGCGCCCACGCTGTTTGTGGCGCGCAATTTGTTTGAAATGACCCCGGCCCTGCTGGTGCAAGACGGCCAGGCCGACAAATGGCTGGTCGATCCGCCACGTGAAGGCGCTTTTGAGCTCTTCAAGTCGCTGGTGGCGCTGCATCCGCACGGCCCGGCGCGCGCCACTGTTTACGAAGACGGCGTGGACACGGGCGTGCACGCCATCCCGGCGGTGTCGCCGCCGCCAGGTTGGTCAGCGCCCACGCGCATTGTCTATGTGAGTTGCAACCCGGCCACGCTGGCGC
The DNA here is from genome assembly GCA_945871335.1 of Polaromonas sp. YR568. The sequence continues at coordinate 5,218 of CAMBWM010000125.1, forward strand.
GCGACGCCGGACTGCTTGTTAATGAAGCGGGCTACCGTTGCGTGAGCGCTGGTGTGATCAACATGTTTCCGCACACGGCGCATGTGGAGTCGATGGCGGTTTTTGAGCGGCCTTGAGGCTTTTCGCTGCAGCATGAAAAAAGGGCCTTACGGCCCTTTTTTTTGGCGTGGGTCAGGCGTCAGTCGCGCTCGCCGCCAAAGATGCCCAGCAAAGACAGCAGGCTCTGAAAAACATTGAACAGGCTCAGGTAAAGGCCGAGCGTGGCGGTGATGTAGTTGGTCTCGCCGCCGTCAATGATGCGCTTGAGGTCATACAAGATGAAGGCGCTGAAGATGCCGATGGCCAGCATGCTGATCACGATCATGCCGGTCGAAGAAGCAACAAAGGCGTTGATGATGGCGCCAACCATCAGCAGCACGGCGCCCACGGTGAGCCACTTGCCCATGCCCGACAGGTCGCGCTTGATCACGGTGGCCAGGCTGGCCATAGCGAAGAACACGCCGGCAGTGCCGCCGAAGGCCGTCATGATCAGGTCAGAGCCGTTTTTGAAACCCAACACCATGGCGATCATGCGTGAGAGCATCAGGCCCATGAAGAAGGTGAAGGCCAGCAACACGGGCACGCCGGCTGCCGAGTTTTTGGTTTTTTCAATGGCGTAGATGAATCCGAAGGCACCCACCAAAAAAACCACCAGGCCAACCATGCCCGACAGCGCTGCTGTGATGCCGGTTGCCACACCGACCCAGGCGCCCAGCACAGTGGGCAGCAGGCTCAGAGCCAGCAGCAAGTAGGTATTGCGCAGCACTTTGTTGCGCTCGGCCAAATTGATGGCTTGGCCGTAGTCCAGGGTTTGTACGTTGTCGTTCATAAAAATCCTCCGCGTTCGTTAGCACAATGTCTGCTTTGTACAGACACCAGTATTCTATGGACTTCCCGCCGGAAAGCGCAAACTTTTTGAATTGGCGACCTATTTTTAATAAGGTTTTGGACTAAAAACCGCATTCTCCGCAGTTTGCCCTGCGCTGGACAGACTTGCGTATGCTTGGCGGTTTTAGATTTCAATGGAAATTACCATGCAAACCAAGCCAATCCTAGAGTTCACCGATGTCAAAAAAATAGCAGCAGCCGCTGAGGCTGAAGCGCTTCAAAATAACTGGGCCGTGAGCATTGCCATCGTGGACGACGGCGGGCATTTGCTGTACTTGTCCCGGCTCGACGGGGCTTCACCACTGACCTCGCACATGGCGCCTGCCAAAGCCAATACGGCGGCTATGGGGCGGCGTGAAACCCGGATTTATGAAGAGTTGGTCAACAGCGGCCGAACTTCTTTTTTAAGTGCGCCGTATGTCGAAGGCCTGCTCGAGGGCGGTGTGCCCATCATGAAAGACGGCTTTTGTTTGGGCGCCGTTGGTGTGAGTGGCGTCAAATCAGCCGAAGA
>CAMBWM010000126.1 GCA_945871335.1 Polaromonas sp. YR568
TGGTAATGGGGCCGCACAGTCATGGCTGCTTTGCTGCCCTGTTCTACGTATGACATAAGGGATAGCTCCCCCGCCAGCGTAAATTTTGTGGCTGCGCTGTAATACGGCAAAAAAAGCAGGTCATTGTCAAACACCCATTGGCCGCGTAGATTGTAAGAACAGGATGGGCGGGTCTCATGCGTGTCTCGGAACATCAAAAGTGACCTGTTGTCTAAAGCGTTTTGCAAGTCTTGCTCAAAGTGAACGGTGTAGGAGCTGCTCATGTCTTGTTACGCCCTCTTCCTTCGGATGTTTTCTTTCTTAAAAACGAAGGCATGGGTGAATTGGTTTCGTCTGAACAAAAAGCCATCTCTTCTTTAGCCACCAGGCGGCGTGACATTTTTGCGGATGCAAAAACAACTTCTTTCATCATCATCTCCATGTCTTCGGCGGCCAGCCGGCGCAGCTGCACCAGCTTGGCGTTAAGCCAGGGGTGAGCGCCAAAGCGGGCGTCCATGTCGGCCAGGGCTTTTTCTGTGGCGGTACGGTCGCCTTGCTTGGCAATGCGGCGCAAGGCTTGCGATGCCTTTGCAAAGGCCAGCTCGAGTAAGCGGCGCTCTACGGTTTCATCTGCACTCATGGCGTCTATAGTGTGTGCGCTTATGGCCGGCAGTTGCAGCATGGCGGCATTTGCGGCCAGTTCATGGCCTTGCATGTCTGTGCCGGTAATGCTGGCTACCAGCAAGTCGCGAAGGCTGCCGGCGGCAGAGGGGCTGACGTGCAGGCGCAAGGCCAGCCAAGTTTCTGCACCCCAGGCCAGGTCTGTCATAGGGTAGTTGCCGTTGGCGTCACTGGGTGCGTCACTGATCATTTCAATGATCACGCCAGCCGCCGGCACCAGCTTGAGCTTGATGCGGCGCAGGTACATAGCTTGCAGCAAAGAGAGTTCTTCTTCAAAGCTGTCGTAAAGGTCTGCCGCTGTCTGGCCGTAGTAGTGCTGACCGCCGCCTTCACGGGCCATGCCGATCATGAGGTCTTCATTGAAGTTGCGACCTAGGCCGACGGTGGTGGTGCTGACGCCCAGGCCCAGCAAGCGTTTGCAATGCGCTTCGATGATGCCTGGGTTGGTCTCGCCATGGTTCACGCAGCCGTCTGACAGCAGCATGATGCGGGTGATGCTGCAGCTGTCGCCGCCTTCAAGCTGCTGTGCACCGGCTTCCCAGCCGCCAAAGAGGTTGGTGCTGCCGCCGCTTTCTACGCCGGCCAGTGCTTGCTGCACCTGGCTGACAGAATGCACGGCTTGCAGAGGGTGCAAAACATCGACCCGGTTGTCGTAGACCACCACGCTCAGCTGGTCTTGCGGTGTGAGGTGGCTGGCAATGTGCATGACGCAGCGAATGGCTTCGTCCAACGGTTGGCCGCTCATGCTGCCAGAACGGTCTACCACCAGTGCCAGGCGTTTGGCTGTCTGCGGGGTGCTGTCTTGCAGGGGTTGGTCTGGCGCCTGTAGACGAACCAGCACGTCGAGCGTGCCGCCTTGGGCCGGGACTGCCGCTTTGAGCGGTGACAAAAGAAGAGTGGGTGTTGGCATGTTGTAGCTCCTTGGTTAACTTGAGATGGGTTGTGGTGGGTTTAGGTGTGGTGATGACTTGATAAAACGCTGATGCAGCTGCCCTACTCCCAGTTGCCCAGGGGTTCCATATCGGTCTTGTGTTTGGGGCAAAGGGGCGGGCCGTAACTTAAAAACTTTTTGAGCATGGGCACCTGGTAGCCGCATTGGGTGCAGCGCGCTCGGGGGCGGTCAACGCTGGGGGCTTTTTGCATAGAGACCTTGAGGTGCCCATGCGGGTACGGGCCAAGCTGCTCAAGCAATGCATTTAGCTTGGCCTTGAGCTCCGGCCCGGCACCGGCGCTGCGCATGGGCCCCTGCATGCCCATCTTGAGGGCGATCTTTTTGAACTCTTTGCCGTGCTTGTGCTGGCAGTCGTCTACCGCGTGCACCAGCTCGTGGGTCAGGGTGTCAATGACCTCAAATGCGCTGGAAAGCGTGGGCGAGATAAAAATTTGGTTGACTTCATTGGCCGCGCTTTTTTTAGACCAGCACTGGCCGATGTGCCCGCTTCTCACGCCGGTGCTTGTAAAGCCGCAGGACACCTGGCAGTCAGGCACCACAAAGTTGTTGGCGGCAAACATGGCGCGCAATGCAGTCACAGCGGCTTGTAGCCAGCTCTCGCGGGTTGGATGAGTTGGGTGGGGGGTTTTCAAGTTATTCATCCGACTAAACCTCTGCTGAAGTGCGTTTGATGTGGGTCATGAAGTACCCGCCGACTTGCCCGTTGCGCTTGATGGCATAGCCGCGCCGGTGCTCAAGCGGGCCCCATGACAGCGTGCGTTGTGCGCTGAAGCGCCAGATTTCGTCGCCGGGCTGCAAGGCATCAATAAACTTTTGCCAGGCGGCGTGGGCGTGGCCAAAGGGCACTTGGGGGGCGGCGCCCAGCGGGTCGTGGACCATCTCGCGCTGCGCGATGTCGGCCAAGCTCATGCGCTCCACCAGGTCTGTGGCCTTGAGCTTGAAGGTGTCGGCTTCTTCGCGCTTAATACGGGCACGCTGCGCGGCCATATCTTGCAGCTTCATCGCCAGCCCGAATGGCCAAAGCAGCACCACGCCTACAGCGGACAGCACGGGGGCCACCAGCCTAGAGAGGATTCGGTAACGCCGCGTTTTGCGTTCGGGATGCAGCGCGTCCAAGATAGCGCTTGTCCCGGCAAGCCGGGTGCTCCCGGAGAGCTGGTTTTCGAGCAGTAAAGCCAACCACACCACCACGCCCGCAGACAGGTAGGCATACAGGTAAATCATCATGAAGCGTTTGGCTGCGCCGGCAGGCTGTTGTGCCGCAGCGTGCTTTGCGTGACCACGCCTTGTTCACAGTCAATCAGCAGGTCTTGCTCGTAAGTGCTGCCGTAACCGCCGTGCACGTATTCAAGCTGCTGGCCCATAGGCAGGCGCACCTGGCCGCTGTACCAATGCGCAAACACACGGTCTGGATACCCTGGAAAGAAAGTCTCTAGCGACGCTGGTATGTCGCCCTCTAAAGTGCCGGAGAGCTTGATCAGGTAAAGCCGCCCATCTTGTATGTCCCACTCCCCCACATAGCCACGCCACAGCGCAGTACTGCTGAACACAAAGCCAGGCGTGATGCCTGCCAGCGTAAAGAAGTCTCCCAGCGGCTCTGTGCACATGCGCTGCTTGCGCCCTTGGTAGTGGAGTATTTCGGCTATCTGAGCGGTCATGGGGCTTGTGTCCTGTCGCAATGAGTGCATGGGGAAGATGGATCATCGCAAGCACCAAGCTCAGGGCATGAGCCCGCAACCGCTTAAGGGTCGCAGCCAATAGCTGGATGCGTAAACAGTCCTGCGGGCTCACACAGTGAGCCTCGGAAATGATCCCATGGCGGATAAATAGATACCTTGGACCGCGCAAGACGCTGAAATCCTTTTCCGACCTCAAATCGGAAGTGGGAATCAACCCTCACTCCTGACTTTCCAGCACGTAATATGCTGGTTACAACACATGATTGACGTTAATGCGACAAAAAAGGATCCACGATGAAACAAGACGCGACTGATTGCGTAGATCTTGATGCAGCTTGCAAGTTGCTGGCCAAGTGCAAAAGTGTGCAGGCACTGGTTGAGACTGCCGTCGGCGCAGGGAACTACAAGCAGGCGCTGGCTCTGATGCGGGCCGGAAAACTTGAAGGCGACCTGGGTGGAGCAATTCATGATCTGCTGGCAGACGCAATTAGCAACGAAGCAGAGGAAGTTTGGTCGGGAATCATCCGTCAGCCTCATGACGATTACCCAATTCAGGTGAAGGCCTACAACGGCGTATTCTGCGTTTGGGCTTTGGAGTATGACCCGGTTGGATATTTCTTAGATGAGGACAGCGCGATTTCATATGCCCGCGCAACCTGGGACGTCAGTGAGGGTGATGATGCGTCCGATGACGAAGATTCCGAGGAAGACGGTGAGGTTCAATGCCCTTATTGCGATTCAACTGACAACTGCGATCACCTGCTGCTGTTCGTCGACAAGACTTTTCGACACGCAGAGGGCGGTCTCATCTACAAGGCTTTTAATTCCCGCTGGTCGAACCTCATGGCGGAGCAAGAACCCCCCGATGAACGGGAGCTATTCGAAGAGCTGCTTGACGAAGTCTCTTCATTGGCCGATGCCGAATTAACTTCAACTCCAGACAGCGCACCAGGCATGTCATCGAACAATGGATACTACTTCTGTAGCTCTAAGAAAAAAACCACAGCTGCGTTGAAAACCTTCAGCAAGAACACATAAACGCAAGGTCAAAGCCGTGCAGCATTGACTGGGGATCATGGAGGAAAAGACATGACAGGTTCGTTTGCTGCGAGTTTAAAAAAACTCGCGGATGAGGCTGCTAAGACCAAACGATTGGCAGAGGAAAAGGCCAAGAGGGCTGAAATGCTCGCGCGAGCAAAAGCTTCTCGTCTCCAACGACAGGAAAAAGACCGGGCGCGCCGATTAGTTCTCAAAGAAAAACTTCAGGCCGAAAAAGAGCATCGGGAGAAGGCAGCCGAGGAGAAACGACTTCATCGGCAGTTGGCCGCTGCAAAGCAAAGTAAATTAAAACGCATCCAGGCCGAAAAAATGAAGGCCGCAGAGGCTGAACGAATCCGGCGTGAGGAAGAAGAGCGACTGCGACTCCGCGAGATACGGTTGACCCAGATTTGTTCTGATATTTACGGTTCGCTGGCGGTTTCTGCATGGGACGGTGTTTATTCGGTGGTCGTGGCTGACGAGGCTTTTGATTTCAAGCAGGACTTGATCGATATGGGCCTCGAAGTGAAACGACGGCACAAGCTCGCAAAGTTTGCAAGCAACGCATTGATCGAGTTCATAAAAACTGTTGAAAAATTCAATTCAGCAGCCAATACGAAGTACGACTTGGATCTCAGTACTGAATTAAGCAGCATAAGCACGCGGCTCCAAAAAACGGGCCAATTCTCATTGGCTCCAAGATTTTTAAAGCTTGCCGAGCAACTGCAAGAAATTTCAACAAGCGTGCTTTATGAAGTTCAACAGAAGCATTTCAGCCTGCTCGCCCAAATTTCAGTCCAGGAAGCGGCCATTGACCAGATCAAGTTAAATATTCGAAGTGCCAAGCTTTCATTAACTGAAGATTTAAGAAGGGATAAACATAGGGTTAATAAAATAATGGCTGTTGTTGAAAAGATTAAGCGATGTATAGATAGTATTGAATCCTCATACAAAAGCCGCCTTCCTTTGGGATTGGCTGTGCAGGGTGTTTCGTTAAAAACTAAGGCTGACTACCTGCGGCTAGCCTACGAATCCTTCATACCCGACATTAACTTTAATAATTTCTCCGAGAGCGAGATCATCAATCTAATAAGGCTCGCAAACGATCGTCCTTGGGTTGATGATTTGAAAAACATTTCACAAAATGATCTGAGCCAAATGCAATCGGAGTATTCCTACGAATCTGCAGAACCGAATCTGATAGAACGATTGAACGCCAAGTTAGAAAATGCTAAAGAAAGATTGAGTAATCTTAATAATTCAGTGAAGAATGCAGAAGCAAAAACTAAGGTTACAACCGCAATGCTTAAAAAAGCGGGTGAATTTCATCAGAGCTGCCTTCTTTTCCAGGAAGTGCTCGCCAAGAAATTAGAAGGGGTGACCGCTAGCCTGTTGCGGTTTGTTGGCGGCCATTACATTGGGCCGACCATGGCCGAACTTTCCGTAGAACGGCCAGCCAAAAACGCTTATCTTGATTTAGCGTACAAAGAGTTGCGTTGGTTGTCTTCTGAAGACGGGCAGGACTTTGCAGGCTATTTAGATATTGTGCTTTCAGAACTGGCCAAAGAAGGAGCACGGCGAGCAGAAGTTACTTTTATTGAAAATGACGTGGAAAACAGGGTAGAGGTTGGGAAAGTCTCGCTCGTATGCAAAATTGGACCCGCGTTGATGAGCTTGCTTTTTACCAAGCGCGGAATCACTGCTGTTGACACGTCAGCTTCCGATGGCCGAACGATATTTATGCTCCGGTGGTAGGCTGCCTAAAGAACTTATCTCTGAATATTTGCGTACCCTCCATTTTAAAGGCCTGAGAGACCGGACTTCGCGCATACGACACGATGATGAACACCTTGCATGCAGGCGCAATTGCGCCTTTGATGGCCGATGGTTTTCATTACTCATCGCAATGGGTTTTAGAGGAAATCACTTCCAAGCAAGAGTTCATGGACTACATACGCCCCAAGCTCAAAGCTGTTCGCGAATCAGGCACAAAGGTATGGCGGAGATGGCGCAGCTTGAACAAGGGATTCCGGGGCCATGCGTCGTGCTAGCCCAGGAATCTAAAGATGCCTTGCTAACACTGATATCGGGGAACGTGGCCAACGGCAAATTAACGCGCCTAGACATGTGCGGCGCGCTTTCGTCTTGGTCTGCCAAACGAAGTGGCGAGTACCCGGGCTTAACTG
>CAMBWM010000127.1 GCA_945871335.1 Polaromonas sp. YR568
GAAGCCATCACCGGTCTGGACCTGGTCGAGTGGCAGTTCCGCGTCGCTGCTGGTGAGCCCTTGCCGCTCAAGCAAGCGCAGTTGAAAATCCATGGCCACGCCATTGAGGCGCGCATCTGCGCTGAAAATCCGGACAAGCAATTTCTGCCGGCCACCGGCACGCTGCAGGTTTACCGCCAACCGGCCTGCACGCGCTTTGAGCGCGCTGATGGCGGCGTGCGGATTGACGACGGGGTGCGCCAAGGCGATGCGATCTCGCCTTACTACGACTCAATGGTGGCCAAGCTGATCGTGCACGGCGACACGCGCGAAGAAGCGCTCGCGCGCATGGACCAGGCACTGGGTGAGTTCCATATCGTCGGCCTGCAAACCAATGTGCAGTTTTTGCGGCACGTGGTGGCCAGCGAGTCCTTCGCCAAAGCCGATCTGGACACCGCGCTGATTCAGAGGGAAGCCGCGGTGCTGTTCGAGCAAGAAAAAATCGGTGCGCCGCTGGCGATGGCGGGCGCTATTGCGTTCACGCTGCAACAAGAAAAGACACTGGAAAAGGCCGACCCTTTCAGCCGTCGCGACGGCTGGCGATCGCATGGGCCGGTCTCCCGGTCTTTTGAGTTTGAGTTTCATGGTCAGCCGCACAAGGCGCAGCTGACGTACCAGCATGAGGGCAGCCTGCAACTGGCGCTGGACGGCCAGCCCGTGAGTCTGCACATCGAGCCCGCAGCGGATGGTTTGCTGGTCACACTGTACGGCCAGCGCACCCACTTACAGGCCTACCGGCTGGGCGAACAGCTGCATCTATTCAGCGCGGACGGCGCCACGCAGATCACCGTGATCGACCTGCTGGCCCATGCCGGCGTGGCGCAGCAGGAGGCGGGTCGGCTGACGGCGCCCATGCCGGGCAAGGTGGTGTCTTTTGCGGTGCAGGCCGGCGACAAGGTCAGCCGGGGTCAGGCCCTGGCCATCATGGAAGCCATGAAGATGGAGCACACTATTGCCGCGCCGGCCGATGGCGTGGTGGTTGAAATTCTTTACGCGCCTGGCGATCAGGTGACAGAGGGCGCCGAGTTGCTGCGCCTGCAAGCCGCCACGGTTTGAGCTCTGCGGTACTGGCGTGGCAAATACTGATCAGGGATACTCAAGTCTATGCAAATACCGCAACGTGTCCAACTCATCGACGTCGGCCCCAGAGACGGGTTGCAAAATGAAAAATCGCCTGTGCCAGCTGCCGTCAAAATCGAGCTGGTGCATCGTCTTCAGGCCGCCGGCCTGACCGAGATCGAGGTCACCAGTTTTGTGTCGCCCAAGTGGGTGCCGCAAATGGCCGACAACGCCGAAGTGATGGCCGGCATCCAGCGCCAGGCCGGAGTGCGCTACTCGGTGCTCACGCCCAACCAGATCGGTTTTGAGGCGGCGCTCAAGTCCAGGCCCGACGAGATCGTGGTCTTTGGTGCCGCCAGTGAAGCTTTCAGCCTGAAGAACATCAACTGCTCGATTGCAGAAAGCATGGAGCGCTTTGCCCCGGTGGTACAAGCCGCGTTGGCTGCGGGCATTGCGGTGCGCGGCGCTATGAGCTGCGCCGTGGGTTGCCCTTACGAAGGTGATGTTTTGCCAGCCAGTGTGTCCTACCTCGCCGGCCTGATGAAGCAAATTGGCGTTCAGCGCGTGGACATGGCCGACACCATCGGTGTGGGCACACCCCTCAAGGTGCAAAAAGCCCTAGAAGCCACGCTCAAGCACTTTGCGCCCGAGCACATCTGCGGTCACTTTCACGACACCTACGGACAAGCCTTGGCCAATACCTTGGCGGCGCTGAACCTGGGCGTATGGAACTTTCAGTCCTCAGTGGCCGGTCTGGGTGGCTGCCCCTACGCCAAGGGCGCCACCGGCAATGTGGCCACCGAAGACGTGGTCTACATGCTCCACGGCATGGGCATTGAGACCGGCATCGACCTGGACAAGCTGGTGGACGCCGGCAAATTCATCAGCGACTTTCTGGGTCGCCCAAGCGGCTCACGCGTAGCCACCGCGATTCTCAGCAAGCGATCTTCACGATGAAAATTTTTCCGCAGGGCCGCCCCAAGGAAAAATGCGCCCCCTCGGGGGGCAGCGCAGTACGCGAAGCGACAAGCGTGGGGGCTTCTTGTGTGCGGCGCTGAATTGCAGGCCTTGCCCGAGGGCGTGCAGCGCGTGGCAGCGTATCTGCAAGAGCGCGGCCACGCGCACATGCCGCTGATGTTGGGTGATGCGGCGCGTACAGCGCAGCAGGCGGCCGACGGTCTGGGCGTGCTGCCGGGGCAGATTGCCAAGAGCATCGTGTTCAGGCGCAAGGCCGATGACATGGCCGTGATGGTGGTGACTTCGGGCGACCAGCGTGTCGACGAAAAAAAACTCGAAGCATTGGTCTGCGCCGATGGCAAGCGCCTGGGCCGCGCCGATGCGGCTTTCGTCAAGGCCAGAACGGGTTTCAGCATAGGCGGCGTCTCGCCGCTGGCCCATGCTGGCGAAGTGCTGCTGGTATTGGACCAATCCCTGCAGCGTTTTGACACGGTATGGGCTGCGGCCGGCCACCCGAACGCGGTGTTCCAGCTCAGTCCGCAGGCTTTGGCACAGCTGACGACTGCGCCCTGGGTCGATGTTGCCGAGTCGGCCATGCCAGTGACCGATTTGCCGGCGCCAGAGCAAAGCCCGCAAGAGGCGGCCTTGGCGCACCTGCGTGCCCTTGCTGCCGCCATCAGTGACACCGGCGAGGTACCCTCGCCATGCATCTCGGTGTGTCAGATTGACAGCGCTTCGGGCCGCTGCGAGGGCTGCTACAGAACGCTGGAAGAAATTGCCGGTTGGAGCGCGGCAGGGCCACAGCTTAAGCGCGCTGTCTGGCGAGCAATTGCCCAGCGATTGCCCGCTGCCTGAGCGTCTCATGAGCGCTTATCATCCCGGGAAATCCTCTTATTTTTGCCAGCCTGTCTGAAAGCCTCTTATGTCCGGCCTCAAACACATCACTTTTTACCTGGACTTTATTTCGCCCTACGCCTACCTGGCTTTTGAGCGTTTGCCCCGGGCGCTGGAAGGGCTGAGCTACAGCGTGGACTACCAGCCCGTGCTGTTTGGCGGCATCTTGCAACACCACGGCCAACTGGGCCCCGCTGAAATTGAGGGCAAGCGCGACTGGACTTACCGTCAGGTGCAATGGCTGGCCGGGCAGCAGGCAACGCCACTGAACATGCCGGCGACACACCCGTTCAACCCGCTGGCGCTTCTGAGGCTGGCGCTGGCCTGTGGTGACAAGGGGCAAGTTAATCGCTACGTGTGCGAGAGCATTTTTCGCCATGTCTGGCTTGGCGGTCAGGATGCCGCTGACGCCGCGCGCCTGGCGACTTTGCGCGCACAGTTGGCGCCGGCGCAAGACCCGGGCAGCGATGAGGTGAAAGCGCAACTCAAAACCAATACCAGCCAGGCGATTGCCGCCGGCGTTTTCGGCGTGCCTGCCATGCTGGTCGACGGCAAAATTTTCTGGGGCCTGGACGCGCTGCCCATGCTGCGCGACTACCTTTCGGGCGGCGCCTGGTTTGCGGCTGGACATTGGGATGCGGCAGGCAAAGTGCCCGTCGGCCTGGCGCGTTCTGCGGCCGCCCCCGCTTTTAAAACCCCGTAATTACCCTAGGAAATTTGCCGTAAGCGCCCAAATACCATCATGCGAAAAATATTTTAGGGTTAACCCGTAGCGCCGGATTTTCCCTTTTAGGCTTGTCAGGAAAGAGTCAGGACATGTGACCACAGTGCCGAGAGTTGAATTTAGTTCTGAAAGATTTTGCTGCCTATGTTGCTGGCCATGGTGATATTGAAAAGCTTGGTTGAGTTGTCCCTGATGTTCATCGTCGGGCGCTTTATTCTGGGCTTGCTGGCCGGAGCCAAACGCCAGACCAATGTCTTTTGGCAGTTGCTGGATGTGGCGTCCAAACCGGCACTCTGGCTGACGCGCCGCGTCAGCCCAAGGCTGATCTTGGACCAACATATTCCGCTGGCCGCTGCAAGTTGGCTGACCATTGCCTGGGTGCTGGTGGCCATGGCCAAGATCGACATCTGCCTGCAAACTGGAGCCTCTGCATGTCAATAGACGCCCAAACCATGCCGCCTGCTGGTCCGGGAATGAGCCGTCTAGAGCTGTTTTTGCAGCACTGGCGCGCCAAGATCCTGTTGTTTGTCGGCTTGCGAGCTTTGGCCAGAAGCGTTTTTGAGGGGATTTTGCAAAAGCAGCCCAACGACTTGCTGGCCCTCAACAGCATGGCTTATGACGCTATGCAAGGCGGCCATTTCTTGCCGGCGCTGGGGTATTTTGAGCGTGCCCGCGCATTGTCCCAAGACAAGTCAAATGCACACTTCAACCATGCTTTTGTCTGCGAAGAACTGGGCCGGTTGGATGAAGCCGAAGCCGGTTTTCGGGCGGCCATCGCCATTGAAGAAAAGATGGACCGTGCCTGGTACGGGCTCGGTCTGGTGCTGGTTCGCCAGGGCCGGCTTCAAGAAGCCCTGGCGGCTCTCAAACGCAACACCCAACTCCAACCCATGAGCCCCTTCGGTTGGTACCAAATGGCCCGGGTGCATGTGGACCTGAAGCAGACCGATGAAGCCCGTGCGGTGATTCGGCACCTTAAGGGCTTTGAGCCCAAGGTGGCTGCCCAGTTAGAGCGAGAAACCGGCTTACAGGTCGGTTCGTTGATTTGAGATGTTTTTAAACCAAAGTTAGGAGACAGGCTATGCAATTGTCGGCTAGGCACCAGGAGTACTGGAGCAAAAATCTGCGAATCACTGCCCTTTTATTGGGCATCTGGTTCTTAGTCACATTCGTGGTGGTTTATTTTGCGCGTGACCTCACGTTCCACTTTTTTGGCTGGCCATTTTCGTTTTGGGTCGCGGCCCAAGGCGCATTGGTGGTGTATTGCCTGATCATCTGGTACTACGCCCACTACATGAACAAGCTAGACATCGAATACGGTGTCTCTGAAGGAGAAGAATAATGTTTGGTAATGAAAAACAGTCGCAAAGCGAATTTAAACAAGGCCTGAACAAGGTCTACACCTGGTACACCGGGGGCTTCGCTGCATTTGTAATCCTGCTGGCTATTCTTGAGCAGATGGGTATGCCCAAAGCCTGGATCGGCTACTCGTTCCTGGCCGCCACAGTGCTTCTTTATGCCGGCATCGGCGTGATGAGCCGCACCAATGACGCTGCTGAATACTATGTGGCTGGCCGGCGCGTTCCGGCTTTGTACAACGGTATGGCCACGGGCGCTGACTGGATGTCTGCAGCCTCCTTCATCGGCATGGCCGGCACCTTGTACCTCACGGGTTATGGCGGTTTGGCTTTCATTCTGGGATGGACCGGCGGTTACTGCCTGGTGGCGCTTTTCTTGGCGCCTTACCTGCGCAAGTTCGGCCAGTTCACCATTCCTGACTTTCTGGGTGCCCGCTACGAGGGCAATCTGCCCCGCCTGATCGGTGTCTTTGCCGCCATCTTGTGCTCTTTCACCTATGTGGTGGCACAGATTTACGGCGTTGGTCTGATCACCGCGCGTCTGACAGGTCTGGCTTTTGAAGTGGGTATTTTTGCCGGTTTGCTTGGCATTTTGGTTTGCTCGTTCCTGGGCGGCATGCGTGCCGTTACCTGGACGCAAGTTGCCCAGTACATCATTTTGATCGTTGCCTACTTGCTGCCCGTCGTATGGTTGTCGGTTAAACACACCGGCGTGCCAATTCCACAGGCTGTCTATGGCTACACACTTGAACAAGTGAGTGCCAAAGAAGAGCAACTGCTGAAAGATCCGAAAGAGCTGGAAGTGCGCGGTATTTTCAAGGCACGCTCAGACGCGGCTGTTGAAAAACTCAAGGACGTGCCGGCTGCTATGGCGGCTGACAAAGCTGCTGCAGAGAAAAAAGTGGAAGAGCTCAAGGCATCCAATGGCCGTTTGGCGGATATCCAGGCGGCTGAAGCTGCTGTCGGCAAGCTGCCTAAGGACGAGGCTGCCGCCCGCGCTGCTTACACCGCTGCACGGACTTCCAATGCTGCACGCGCTAACCCGCCTGTTCGTCACGCCGAGCCATTCCCCGGCAAAGACGATGCTGCCCGGGACATCGCCCGCAAGAACTTCATGGCGCTGGTCTTCTGTCTGATGATTGGCACGGCAGCTTTGCCGCACATTCTGATGCGCTACTACACCGTGCCATCGGTGCGTGAGGCCCGCGAATCGGTGAGCTGGTCGCTGTTCTTCATCTTCTTGCTCTACTTCACGGCGCCTGCGCTGGCCGTTTTGGCCAAGTTCGAGGTTTACACCGTGCTGGTGAACTCGCCCTTTGCCAACCTGCCTGAGTGGATTGCGCGATGGAGCTCGGTCGATGCCAGCCTCTTGTCCGTGGTGGACGTGAACAAGGACGGCATCTTGCAGCTGGCCGAAATCTCGATCGGCGGCGACATCATCGTGCTGGCAACCCCAGAAATCGGTGGCTTGCC
>CAMBWM010000128.1 GCA_945871335.1 Polaromonas sp. YR568
GCGGATGCGCTTGTTTTCGTCGTGCATTTCCGCCTTGGCAATGCGGTAGGCCTCGCCCATGCCGACGCACTGGTGCGTGGGCAGCGTGCCCGAGCGCATGCCGCGCTCATGACCGCCACCGTGCATTTGCGCCTCAAGCCGGATGCGCGGTTTGCGGCGCACATACAAAGCACCAATGCCTTTAGGGCCGTAGGTCTTGTGCGAAGTTAGGCTCATCAAATCGACAGGCAGCGTGTCGAGGTCAATGTCCACCCGGCCTGTAGCTTGCGCCGCATCCACGTGAAAAATAACACCGTGTTGGCGGCACAAAGCGCCAATCGCAGGTATGTCCTGGACAACGCCAATCTCATTGTTGACAAACATCACGCTGACAATGATGGTGTCTGGGCGAATGGCCGCCTTGAGCGCGTCCAGGTCGAGCAAGCCGTCAGCCTGCACGTCCATGTAAGTCACCTCAAAACCTTGGCGCTCGAGTTCGCGGCAGGTGTCGAGCACGGCCTTATGCTCGGTTTTTACCGTGATCAGGTGCTTGCCCTTGGACTTATAGAAATTCGCCGCGCCTTTGATTGCGAGGTTGTTGGACTCGGTCGCGCCGCTGGTCCAGACGATTTCACGTGGGTCGGCACCTATGAGGGAGGCAACATTTTCACGCGCTTTTTCGACTGCGGCCTCGGCCTCCCATCCCCATGCATGACTGCGCGATGCCGGGTTACCGAAATGTTCGCGCAACCAGGGAATCATGGCGTCCACCACCCGCGGGTCGCAGGGGTTTGTGGCGCTGTAGTCCATGTAAATGGGGAAGTGGGGCGTGTCCATGGCGGCTCTTAAATGACGATGAATGAAAAATCAGACGAAACGAATTGGATCAGCTCTTGGAAAAAGCTTTACCCAGTGCAAAAACAGAATTGGGGCCGGTCACCCGCACAGTCTTGACAATGGGTGAGCTGAAAATAGCTTTTTTAACTTGCGGGCTGCTTTCAACGACAAGGCCTTTGGCCAATTGGTCGTCGACAAGTTTTTGCAAAGTCACAGAGGCCAGAAAATCAACCATTCGGCTGTTCAGTGAAGCCCATAGCTCGTGCGTCATGCAGCGCCCGGCTTCGCCCATGCAGTTCTCTTTGCCGCCACAGTGGGTCGCATCAATGGGCTCGTCAACTGACAAAATGATGTCGGCAACCGTGATTTGGCCTGCTTTTCTGCCCAATGAATAGCCGCCGCCAGGGCCGCGGGTGGACTCCACCAGTTCATGGCGACGCAGCTTGCCGAACAACTGTTCCAAATACGACAAAGAAATTTGCTGCCGTTGGCTGATGGCAGCCAGCGTCACAGGGCCGTTGTTCTGGCGCAAGGCCAAGTCAATCATGGCAGTGACCGCAAAGCGGCCTTTGGTTGTGAGGCGCATTTCAAGATTCCTTAAAAAATAATGGCTTTACTACCGTTTTCCGTCAACCCAGACAACTTTTGGTGGTCCGGGTTTCGATGAATTTACCCTCTTGAGCTGCTCAAAAGCGGTCAGTGAAACAGTCATTTTGGGAATTGATCTCGACTGAATTGGTCAAGTATAGAACAAAAGCCTAGCGATTTAGTCGACCTCTCTAGGTATGGGGGTATTTAAGGGTTTACCCGAAATTTGCTCATCAAGGCGCCAGTGAAATGTGGTCGGTCCCGGCAGCACCAAAAGCCCGGGCTTTGAGCTGGCTGAGCTGATCACGCACGCGCGCCGCCTTTTCGAACTCTAGGTTTTTGGCGTGATCAATCATTTCCTTTTCCAGGCGTTTGATCTCACGGGCGATGTCTTTTTCGCTCATGTCCTCCACCTGCGCTTTTTGCAGCTCCAGTTTTTGCGCCTCTTTGCCCGATTTTTCACTGTAAACACCGTCGATCAGGTCTTTGATGCGTTTGACCACGCTGCGCGGCGTGATGTTGTGGGTCACATTGAAAGCGAGTTGCTTGTTGCGCCGGCGCTCGGTTTCACCCATGGCTTTTTTCATGGAGTCCGTGACGCGGTCAGCGTACAAAATCGCCCGCCCGTTGAGGTTACGGGCCGCCCTGCCGATGGTCTGGATCAGGCTGCGCTCGGCGCGCAAAAAGCCCTCTTTATCCGCGTCAAGAATGGCGACCAGACTGACTTCAGGAATGTCCAGGCCTTCGCGCAGCAAGTTGATACCCACCAGCACGTCAAAGGCGCCCAGGCGCAGGTCGCGCAAGATCTCGACCCGCTCTACCGTGTCAACGTCGCTGTGCAGATAACGCACCTTCACGCCGTTGTCGGTGAGGTAATCGGTTAGCTGCTCGGCCATGCGCTTGGTGAGCGTGGTGATCAACACCCGCTCATTTTTGTCAACGCGGATGCGGATTTCCTGCAGCACATCGTCGACCTGATGGGTCGCCGGCCGCACCTCGACCTGGGGGTCGACCAGACCGGTGGGCCGCACCACTTGCTCCACCACGCGTCCCGCGTGCGCGATCTCGTAGGCGGCTGGCGTGGCTGACACAAATACCGCTTGCCGCATCTTGGCCTCAAACTCTTCAAACTTGAGCGGCCGGTTGTCCAGCGCGCTGGGCAAGCGAAAACCATAGGCCACCAAGGTGGTCTTGCGCGCCCGGTCGCCGTTGTACATGGCGTTGAGCTGGCCGATCATGACGTGGCTTTCGTCAAGAAACATCACCGCGTCTTTGGGCAGGTAGTCGCACAGGGTTGACGGCGCTGAGCCAGGCGGTGCGCCGCTCAAATGCCGGGTGTAGTTTTCAATGCCTTTGCAGTGGCCGATTTCGCTGAGCATTTCCAAGTCAAAGCGGGTGCGTTGCTCGATGCGTTGCGCCTCAACCAGCTTGCCCTCACTGATGAACTGCTTGACGCGCTCGACCAACTCGAGCTTGATGGTTTCTACCGCAATCATCACCTTGTCTCGCGGGGTCACATAGTGGCTTTTCGGGTAAATCACAAAGCGCGGCACTTTTTGCCTTATGCGCCCGGTCAGCGGGTCAAACAACTGCAAAGACTCGATCTCGTCGTCAAACAACTCCACGCGGATAGCCAACTCAGAATGCTCGGCCGGAAAGATGTCAATCACGTCACCGCGCACGCGGAAAGTACCGCGCGCAAAGTCCTGCTCATTGCGGCTGTACTGCATGCGGATCAGGCGGGCGATCACATCGCGCTGGCCCATCTTGTCGCCCACACGGGCAATAAACCGCATCTGGGTGTAGTACTCGGGCGCGCCAATGCCGTAAATCGCGCTGACAGTGGCCACGATGATGGTGTCACGCCGCTCCAACACACTCTTGGTCGCCGACAGCCGCATCTGCTCGATATGCTCGTTGATGGCGGAGTCTTTCTCGATGAAAAGGTCGCGCTGCGGCACATAGGCCTCAGGCTGGTAGTAGTCGTAGTAGCTGACAAAATACTCGACCGCGTTCTTCGGGAAAAATTCCCGGAACTCGCTGTAAAGCTGCGCTGCCAGCGTTTTGTTGGGGGCAAACACAATGGCCGGGCGGCCCAGGCGGGCAATCACATTGGCCATGGTGAACGTTTTGCCCGATCCGGTCACGCCCAACAATGTCTGGAACACCTCGCCATCGTTGACGCCTTCAACCAACTGCTCAATGGCCGTGGGTTGATCACCGGCCGGCTCGTAGGGCATGAACAACTCAAAGGGCGAGCCCGGGTAACGCACAAAGCGACCGGGCAGGGCTGCCCCCTCTGCATCGGGCAAGGGACTGAGCGCTTCGCTGACTTCTTGCATAGACCTCATTTCAGGCCCGCTAAAATTGCGGGTAACTGAGCAGAATACGACATTACAGCCCACGCTGTGAAAGTCGTTGGAGCACAGCCCGCCGCTAAAGCGCCCTGCCCCGGCTGTTCTCTTTGCCAAGCTTGCATTTTTTCCTCTTTTTGAAAGATTTTCATGTCCATGTTCACCGCTGTCGAAATGGCCCCACGTGACCCGATCCTGGGTCTGAACGAGCAGTTCAACGCCGACACCAACACCCATAAGGTCAACCTTGGCGTGGGTGTTTACTACGACGACAGCGGCAAACTACCCTTGCTGCAATGCGTTCGCGCCGCTGAAAAAACCATGGCGAACGCACCTACGGCTCGCGGCTACCTGCCCATCGACGGCATTGCCGCCTATGACGCCGCCGTCAAAAGCCTGGTCTTTGGTGCCGACAGCGAAGCCGTCAAGTCTGCTCGAGTAGCCACGATTCAGGCCATTGGCGGCACCGGCGGCCTCAAGGTTGGTGCCGACTTCCTCAAGCGCCTGAACCCGAACGCCAAGGTGATGATCAGCGACCCGAGCTGGGAAAACCACCGCGCCTTGTTCACCAACGCCGGCTTTGAGGTACAGACCTACCCCTACTACGACGCAGCCAAGCGCGGTATCAATTTTGAAGGCATGCTGGCCAGCATCAAGGCGGCCGCGCCCGGTACTATCATGGTGCTGCATGCCTGCTGCCACAACCCGACCGGCTACGACATCACCGCCGCCCAATGGGATCAGGTGATTGCCGCCGTCAAATCGGGCGATTTGATTGCCTTTTTAGACATGGCCTACCAAGGCTTTGGCCACGGTATTGCCGAAGACGGCGCCGTGATCGGCAAGTTTGTCGCAGCCGGCCTGAACTTTTTTGTCTCGACTTCTTTTTCGAAAAGCTTCAGCCTTTACGGCGAGCGTGTGGGCGCCCTGAGCGTGCTGTGCCAAAGCAAGGAGGAAGCCGAGCGCGTGCTGAGCCAGCTGAAAATTGCCATCCGTACCAACTACAGCAACCCGCCAATTCACGGTGGTGCCGTGGTCGCTGCCGTTCTCAACACGCCTGAGCTGCGCGCGCTCTGGGAAACCGAACTCGCAGAAATGCGTGTTCGCATCAAGCAGATGCGCTCTCTGCTGGTCGAAAAACTCAAGGCCGCCGGCGTCAAGCAGGACATGAGCTTCATCACCACGCAAATCGGCATGTTCAGCTACTCCGGCCTGAGTAAAGACCAGATGGTTCGCCTGCGCTCCGAATTCGGTGTTTACGGCACGGACACCGGCCGCATGTGCGTGGCCGCGCTCAACAGCAAAAACATCGACTACGTCTGCGCCGCCATTGCCAAGGTGATGTGAGGGCCGGGCCGCTCAGCGGCCGCCCCACAGCATGGACCGCATCGAGATCGAGGCCAGCTGAAAACTGGTGTTGAAAAACTCAGGCTGTTCGCCGGGTGTCACCGCGCCGGCCGCGTACAACAAGGGCAAAAAGTGCTCATAGCTGGGGTGCGCTATGTTGGCCAGACTGCCCAGCTTTTGAAAATTCTGCAGCGCATCCAGCTGCCCCTGTTGAACCTGACCGGCAATGGTCTGGTCAAACTCCAACGCCCAGTCGTAGGCTTGGTTGCCCGCCGCACCACGCTGCGCCTGCTGCAGGTTGTGCACCATGTTGCCGCTGGCCACGATCAGCACGCCGCGCTGGCGCAAGGCCCTGAGCTGACCGGCCAGTGCATAGTGCTCCGAAGGGGCCCGGCTGTAGTCCATGCTCAGCTGCACCACAGGGATGTCCGCTGCAGGAAACATGGGCTTGAGCACCGACCAGGCGCCGTGGTCCAGGCCCCAGCTGGTGTCTAAGCCCAAGGGAACCGAAGCCCGCTGGCGTACGGCCAGACTGATCTCGGCGGCAGCATCGGGCTCGCCAGGCGCAGGGTACTGCTGGTCAAAGAGTTCTTGAGGGAAAGCACCAAAGTCATGAATCGTCTTGGGCTGGGCCATGGCCGTTAAGTGCCAGCCCTGGGTCAGCCAATGGGCAGAAATGCACATAATTAGCTTAGGCACAGGCCAGTCCGAGCCGAAGCGCGCGCCCAGCGCCTGCCAGCTGCGACGGTATTCGTTGTCTGTGATCGCGTTCATGGGGCTGCCATGCCCCAAAAAGAGCACAGGCATGGGGTCGGATGCTTTTAGTTTTCGCCATTGGACAGACGCAAGGCGTTCAATAATTTGGGCCATGACGATACAAACCTTTATAAATTACCCGCAAGCTGGCTGGCGTAAGCCCATGAGAGACAAATTCACCCTCTGGTGCACCAGCGCAACTTGCACTAAATTAACGACCATCGGCGAGCTTGGCGCTGAATTAGTGGTTTCACTCGTATTTTCAAGCGCCGCTGCTGTTATATTGCACTGCAACATTGTCGTCTGACACATCCTTTAAGGGTTAAGCCATGCTTTATCAAATTTACGAAACCCAGCGCACCATGATGGAGCCTTTCGTTGATTTTGCTCAGGCCGCAGCCAAGCTCTACAGCAACCCCCTGACGCCGGCGGGTCAGAGTCCTTTAGCCCAGCGTGTTGCTGCCGGCTACAGCCTGCTCTACCGCCTTGGCAAAGACTATGAAAAGCCCAGCTTCGGACTGAACACGGTGGACGTCGACGGCACCAGCGTGGCCGTTCATGAGCGCGTTGATCTGGACAAGCCGTTTTGCGAACTACGCCGTTTTAAGCGCTTCACCGACGACCCGGGAACAC
>CAMBWM010000129.1 GCA_945871335.1 Polaromonas sp. YR568
CCCGCCAAGCTGCACAGCCCGGCCGCAGCCGCCTTGGCAGCGACGAGGTGGTGGATGTCGAAGTACGCGAGATTCCAACCGAGCGCCCGCCGCGCTAAGGCGGAGACCCGGGCTACCCAAAGATTTACTGGCTTTCTACGCCAGGCTGCCGCACCCGGACAAATCCATCCTCAAAATCGCCGGCCTGGCGCACGCTGCCTTGCTAGGGGTGAACCGCCACCGGCTTTACCACGCCGTGCATTCATTTTTGACCATGCCGGAGCGTATCGATATCAATTTCACAAAATCGGCTTGAGAGCCGGCTTGGCCTGAGCGGGCGCACGCAATGGCCCCGGATAAGGAGCGTCCTAGTCGCAAAAGTGCGCCTAGGCATTTCGTTTACGATATATCTTTGATTCCAACTGCGATGCGCCCTTGGCTGCCCGCCACACCTTTTAACCGATTCAACGATGTTCGCGCCACTTCGCTGGTCCAACCAGCGGGTAATGAAGTTCTGGGCTGGTAACTGCGGGGATGCTGATATCCGATGCGCGGATGCCCAAAGCCCCGAGCCCCATCGCCGCTCACGCAGAACCCACAATTTTTAACTGGAGACAGCCATGAAACGCCGCTCACTCGTTACTTGCAAGCCCCGCCCTGCTGGCAGCACCCGCCTTGAGCTGGTCGCAAGCCGCTTACCCGACCAAGCCGATACGCTACATCGCGAGTCACTGGCAACGGTGCTGCGCGCGCCGGACATGCGCGACAAGCTATCGGTAGAAGCCATCGAACCTACTGTCATGACACCCGAAAAATTCGGCGACTTCATCCGCGCCTACATCGCCCGCTGGACCAAGCTGGCTCAGGACCGCGGTATTCAACTTGACAGCTAATAAACGCGTCAGGCTCGCGCCGATGCATCTGCCGGGGTGCTAGGTGCAGAGTTGATCGCGCTGGGCTCAACCCGCTCTTGATTCACTTTTTTGTAACTCTGGCAACTTCTGCCGAAAGACATTTTTCATGGCCCGCAATACCCAGGTCACCGCCGACCACAACGCCCCGCCCGTCACACAAATTTTGGCTAAATTCGTCGCCACACATCCTTCCAAAGGCTGGAGCGAGGCCGTTGAGCATGACGCACACCGTACCTTCACCAACTGGCTCGGTTGCGCTGTGGGCGCTGCGCACCATGAAGCAGCTGACGCCGCCTTGGCTGCCGCTCAAATGCTCCAGCCTGCGCCCCAGGCCAGCGTGCTGGGTCGCAGCGAAAAAGTGGACATGGGCAGCGCTGCGCTGCTCAACGGCATCACATCGCACACCTTTGACTTTGACGACACCCACCTCAAAACCATCATTCACCCGGCCGGCCCTGTCGCCTCGGCTATCGTGGCGCTGGCCGAGCACATCGGCTCAAGCGGACGCGAGTGTATCGACGCCCTGGTGCTGGGCATCGACGTGGCCTGCCGCGTCGGCAACGCCATGTACCCTGAGCACTACGACCGCGGCTGGCACATCACCGGCTCCACTGGCACGCTGGGCGCGGCAGCCGCCTGCGCCCGCCTGCTCAAGCTCGACACGCAGCAAACGGCCATGGCGCTGGGCATCGCCGCCTCGCAGCCGGTCGGTATGCGGGAGCAGTTCGGCACCATGACCAAACCATTCCACCCCGGAGGCGCAGCCCGCGCCGGCATGATGTCAGCGCTGCTCGCCAGCAAAGGCTTCACTGCCAGCCCCAAAGCGCTTGAGGCACCGCGCGGCATGATGCAAACCGTTTCCACCAAGAACGACTGGAACGAGATCACCGACGAACTCGGCCAGCGTTTTGAGATCTCCTTCAACACCTTCAAGCCCTTTGCCTGCGGCATCGTGATTCACCCCAGCATTGATGCCTGCGCACAGCTGCGCGCTCAGGGCGTCACGCCGGACCAGGTGCAAAGCATCGAGCTCAAAGTGCATTCACTGGTGCTCGAACTCACAGGCAAAAAAGAGCCGGCAGACGGCCTGCAGTCCAAGTTCAGCGTCTACCATGGCTGCGCTGCCGGCCTGACCTTTGGCTATGCAGCTGAGGATGAATTCTCAGACGAGATCGTCAACCGCGCCGACATGGTTGCGCTGCGCCGTAAAGTCAATGCCACGGTAGATGACTCCATTAACGAGGTCAGCGTTGACGTGACCGCCGTGCTGCATGACGGACGCCGCGTGCATGTGTTTGTTGAACACGCCATCGGTTCACTGAAAAATCCCATGACCGATGCGCTGCTGGAAGCCAAGTTCCATGGCTTGTCCGACCCGGTGCTGGGCGCTGACAAAACCAGTGCGCTTCTTAAAGCATGCTGGTCTTTCGGCCAGGCAGCGAGCCTGGCCAACGTGATTGCACTGGCGACTACCAAGGCCTGAGTCTCAGCCTGCCAGCATCAAAAGGTATTACTTTAAGTTTCCCGCAAGGGAAATTCCTAAAAATCTAGGGTTTACGCGGTATTCCTGCTTGCCAACCGGGCCATTAAGGTCAGCACTTGGCACTCTCAAAAGGAGAGTGCTAACATTTAGGCCTGACGAAAGGATTATTTGATGACACCCACCAGTGGTCAAATTGAAACCAGTGCGAGCGCTGTTGCGCTGACCAGCCCTTGGGCTAGTGCCTCAACACTGCTGCCCCCGCTCGGCAACCTGGACGCTTACATCTCGGCGGTGAACCGCCTGCCCATGCTCACCTTGGCCCAGGAGCAGGAATTTGCACGGAAGTTGCAAAACGATAACGACCTTGAATCCGCCAGTAAGTTAGTGCTCTCTCACTTGCGTCTGGTGGTGTCGGTCTCGCGCAAATACCTGGGCTATGGCCTGCCCCACGGCGACCTGATACAGGAAGGCAACATCGGTCTGATGAAAGCCGTCAAACGCTTTGACCCGGACCAGAACGTGCGCCTGGTGAGCTACGCACTTCACTGGATCAAGGCCGAGATTCACGAATACATCCTGAAAAACTGGCGCATGGTCAAGATGGCCACGACCAAGGCGCAGCGCAAGTTGTTCTTCAACCTGCGCTCTATGAAGCAAGGCTTCAAAGACGACGCTGATGTGGCGACCCACCGCGACACCTTGACTGCCGACCAGATCGATTCGATGGCCAAAACGCTGAACGTCAAGCGTGAGGAAGTCATCGAGATGGAGCAGCGCATGTCAGGGGGCGACGTGTTGCTGGACCCCAGCCCGGGCGATGACGGCGACGACGCCTTCGGCCCGATCGCCTATTTGTCAGACGCCAGCCACGAGCCCACTGCCCTGATCGAGTCCTACCAGCGCGACATGCTGGCGACCGATGGGATTTCTGCCGCCTTGCAGGAGCTAGATCCGCGCTCGCGTCGCATTGTCGAAGAGCGCTGGCTCAAGGTGAATGACGACGGCTCAGGCGGCATGACGTTGCACGACCTGGCTGCCGAGTACTCGGTCAGCGCCGAGCGGATTCGCCAGATCGAGGTGGCGGCTATGAAGAAAATGAAAAAGGTGCTGGCGGTTTACGCCTGAGCTGACTTACTTCAACAGCAGGGTAATGTCGTCAGCCAGTCCCTGCGCACCCACTGCCTGGCGGGTGTACAAGCGCACCCGGCCTTGCGGGTCAAACACATAACTACCGGCTGAGTGCTCAATGGTGTAGCTCGTGGGCGTGGGACCTTCGACTTTTTTGTAAAAGACTTTGAAGCCCTTGGCCACATCCGGCAACTGGTCCATGCTTGGCCTCAGCGCGAGAAAGGCGGGATCAAAATTGGCCATGTAGGCCTTGAGCACCTCGGGGGTGTCGCGCTCCGGGTCTACCGACACAAAAATGCCCTGGAGCTTGTCCCCCTGCGGGCCCAGCAGGCGCTTGACTTCGGCCAGGTCAGCCAGTGCAGTGGGGCAGACGTCGGGGCACTGCGTGAAGCCAAAAAACACCACAACCGCTTTGCCCTTGAAGTCAGCCAAAGTGCGCTGAGCCCCGTTGTGGTCGGCCAGCATAAAGCCTTTGGCGTAGTCAGCGCCTGTGATGTCTATGCTTTTGAACTTCAGCGTGTCCGGGCTGCAAGCGGCCAGCGCGCCCAGGGCCAGCGTGAGAGCGAAGGTTTTGAGGGCCAGACGGCGGGCGGTGTTGGGCGAATGCATGGGGTTCCGGGGCGGTCTCAAACGAGGTAATGGTCCAGCAGCAAGGCTGCGAACAACAGGGAAAGGTGAATCAGCGAAAAGCGGAAAGTCTTGCGCGCCAGCGCATCGGAGTACGTGCGCCAGAGCTTCCAGCCGTACCAGCAAAAAACGATGCTCAAGGCCACCGCCACCACCAGGTACAACTTACCACTCATCTGAAACACAAAGGGCAGCAGGCAGGCGGCAAACAGCACCAGGGTGTAGAGAAAAATCTGTAGCCGCGTGAATTCATTGCCGTGCGTGACAGGCAGCATCGGCAGGCCGGACTTGCGGTAGTCCTCCACCCGGTACAGTGCCAGCGCCCAAAAGTGCGGCGGCGTCCACAAGAAAATGATGAGAAACAAAATCAAGGCCTCGGGCCCGACCTCGCCGGTCATGGCGGCCCAACCCAGCACCGGTGGCATGGCGCCGGAGGCGCCGCCGATGACGATGTTTTGCGGCGTGCGGGGTTTGAGTATCACGGTGTAAATCACGGCATAGCCGACAAAGGTGGCAAAGGTCAGCCACATTGTCAGCGGATTGACCCAGACGTACAAAATCCAAGAACCCAGGCTGCACAAAGCCAAAGAAAAAGCCAGGGTCAAGCGGTCGTCGAGCTGGCCTTGGGCCGTCGGCCGCCAGGACGTGCGGCGCATCTTGGCGTCAATGCCCTGCTCGACCAGGCAATTGAAAGCAGCGGCAGCACCCGAGACCAGCCAGATGCCGACGCTGGCAATCAGCGCGAGGCGCAGATCGGCCAGACCCGGTACGCCGGGCACGGCCAGCACCATGCCGATGAGCGCACAAAACACAATCAGCTGAATCACCCGTGGCTTGGTGAGCGCATAGAACTGCGCCCAGCGGGACACCAGAAAGGGCAGGTTCAAAGGGGGTGCAGAAGAAGGGTCGGAAGGGTTCATGAGGACAATCTGGAAGCCTTCGATTTTGACCCATGCGGCAGCCCCGTGGCCGGGCGGCACTTAAACAAAGCGCCGGTCAGCACCACCACCAACCCGGCGGCGCCGCCGGTGTGCGACACAGCCGCCAGCAGCGGCCAACCAAACAGCACATTGCTCAAGCCCGTGGCCAGTTGCCAGAGTGCCAGCGCCAGCACCCACAATGCCAGCGAGCGCAGCGCGGGCACTTTGTTCAGCTCGCGGGCCAGCAGCAAAAGTGCAGCCAACACCACGTAGGCGGCAAGACGATGAGCGTAATGAATGGCCGTCAGTGCCTCAAAGCTGATGTAACTGCCTTCCCGGCCTTCACCCAAGGCGCGCCAGAGCGTGAAACCCTGCTGCCAATCCATGGCCGGCCACAGCGAGCCTTGGCAGCCTGGAAATTCCGTACAGGCCAGCACCGCGTAGTTGGTACTGACCCAACCGCCCAGCGCCAGTTGGAGCCACAACAAGGCGAAGCTGATCAGGAGCAGCAGCCAGGTGCGCGGCGGCACACCCACCACTTTGAGCTCACCGGCGGCATGCGCAAAACGCTGCGACTGGGCGCGCAACAAGGCTAACAACACCAGCCCGCCCAGCAAGTGCAAGGTGACGATCAAGGGAAACAGTTTCATGGTGACCGTCAAGGCGCCAAAAGCACCTTGCAAACAAACCCACAGCAAGGTGAAGCTAGCCCACCAGGGCTTTAATGCAGCCCCCATCGGGTTTACCGGCGTCCCCTGGCGAGCCTGCCTGTAGGCCACCCATGTCATCGCTGCCAAGGTGAGTATCAGCACGCCCACGCCGGTGGCCAGGTAGCGGTGAATCATTTCGATCCAGGCCTTGGGATGCGTCACCGGCCCACTGGGCATGGCGCTTTGCGCCTGCGTGATCTCAGCATGCGCACCCAAGGGGCTGGCATTGCCATAGCAACCCGGCCAGTCCGGGCAACCCAGGCCTGAATCGCTCAGGCGGGTGAAGGCACCAAACAAAACCAGGTCAAAGGTTAAAAACAAGGTCACCAGTGTGAGCAGGCGCAAGCGCTGCGGCAGCGGCGCATGACGGCTGCGCCACCAGACCCAGGCCAGAGGCCCGATGGCCACCAGCAAACCTGTGAGCATCAGCCACAGAGCCGGGTCGAGGTCATAAAGAGGTACCTCGTTCATGGGGCCTTTGCGGGCAAACGTCCGGGCTTGTCCCAGCTGTTGGAGGCACGCAGCAAGCGCTCAAGGTCCTGCTTGGCCTTGGCCGCCCCAGCGGCGTCCATGTTGGCAGGAAAGCGCATCATCCAGTGACCCAAGGGGTCGACCAGGTACAAATGTGCAGTCAGCGCTTGGCCGGGTTCGGCCTCCAGCCACTGGGCCAGTTCGCGGGCGGGAACGCGCAAGACATTCGCGTCCTTGAGCGCCGGCGCCAGAGCGGGCGG
>CAMBWM010000130.1 GCA_945871335.1 Polaromonas sp. YR568
GCCACTGCCAACAAAGCCAGCCTGGCCAAGGTCAAGCCTGAGATTGCCCAGGACAAGGCCGTGTTCCCTGATGCTGCGAACCTCGAAAAAATGGTCTCACCCGCCAGCTTCAGCAACGAAGCGCGGGCTTCCATGGCGAATGTTTTCACTGTCTTCAAAAAAGGACAATGAATTTCCGGACTTAGGTCTTTGCCATGAACCTGTCCACTGAGGGTCAAGCCGGTTTCTTGTGCACTGAGCGACTCGTCAAACGCTTTGATGCAGTGGCCGCCGTCGACGACGTCAGCCTGTCCATCCGCAAGGGCGAAATTTTTGCCCTGCTCGGCCCTTCGGGTTGCGGGAAATCGACGCTCTTGCGCATGCTCGCCGGCTTTGAAGCGCCCAGCGCCGGCGCCGTGGTTCTGGATGGCGTGAACATCGCCACGATGCCGCCCTACGAGCGGCCCATCAACATGATGTTCCAGTCTTATGCGCTGTTTCCTCATTTGAGTGTTTGGGACAATATTGCATTTGGACTGCGACGTGAAGGCTTGCCCAAAGCCGAGATCAGTGAACGCGTGGAAGGTATGTTGCGACTGGTTCAACTCACGGCTTTTGCCAAGCGCAAGCCGCACCAGCTCTCGGGCGGCCAGCAGCAACGCGTGGCGCTGGCCCGTAGCTTGGCCAAGCGCCCGCAATTGCTGCTGCTGGATGAGCCACTGGGCGCGCTGGACAAAAAGCTGCGCGAGCAGACGCAGTTTGAGCTGGTCAACATCATCGAGTCGGTGGGAGTGACCTGCGTGATGGTCACCCACGATCAAGAAGAAGCCATGACCATGGCTTCGCGCATCGCCGTCATGCGCCAGGGCAGGGTGCTGCAGGTAGGCACGCCGCGCGAAATCTACGAGCAACCAAATTGCCGCTTTGTGGCCGATTTCATTGGCAACGTCAATTTGTTTGATGGTCTGCTGCAGCACACAATATCGGACCATTGTGAAATCAGCAGCCCCGAAGGTGTTTTAGTCGTGGCCCACAGCGCCGCAGGCACGACCGGCCCCATTGGCGCGGCGGTGTCGGTTGCGGTGCGACCTGAAAAAATTCACATGGCCAAAACCCGGCCGGACGTCAGCGACAACCTCTTCACCGGAAAGGTGCGTGAGATTGCTTACTTTGGCAGCTACAGCACATTCATTGTGGACATGCCCAGCGGTAAATCAGTCAAGATCACCGAGGGCAACACGGCGCGGCAAGATCAAAGCCCCGTCACCTGGGGCGATGCGGTGTTCTTCTGGTGGGATGCCACAGCCCCTGTCTTGCTGACGCAATGAGGACGCCGCGGTGAAATTTTTCATGACGCAGACTTTCAGGCCGGGGCGGCGTTTTGTGATTGGCGTGCCCTTCGTGTGGCTGGGGGTCTTTTTTGTTGTGCCGTTTTTGATACTGCTGCGTATCAGCATCACGGACATGGGCAACGGTATCGACCCGTTTGCACCCTTGTTCGATTCGTCTGACGGCACCTGGCGCTGGCTCTTTAAGTTGGACAACTACGCAGCCATTTTCCGGGCGGCCGCCGACGGGGCAGGGCTTGTGGCCACCGGGCTGGGCCAGACCATTTACATGGACGCCTACATAACTTCACTCAAGTACGCTTTTTTCACAACAATTTTTTGTCTGCTGATCGGTTACCCGTTTGCTTATTTCATTGCGCGTGCCCGGCCCAGTATTCGCCCGGCCTTGCTGATGATGGTGATGCTGCCGTTCTGGACTTCTTTTTTGCTGCGTGTTTATGCCTGGAAGGGCATCCTGGCAGACCAGGGTGTGATCAACAACGCCTTAATGGCCCTGGGTCTCATTGATTCGCCCGTTGCCATGCTTTACACCGATGTCTCCATGCTGGTGGGCATGACCTATGTTTACCTGCCGTTCATGGTTTTGCCGCTGTATGCGACGCTGGTGAAAATGGACTTTCGCTTGCTGGAGGCTGCGCACGACCTGGGCGCCAGTCCGTGGAAGGCTTTCTGGCTGATCACTGTGCCGCTAAGCAAGGCCGGCATCGTCTCCGGCGCCATGCTGGTGTTTATTCCCAGTGTGGGTGAATTCGTGATTCCCTCTTTATTGGGTGGGGCAGAAAACATCATGATCGGGCGTGTCGTCTGGGACGAGATGTTCAGCAGCAACAACTGGCCTCGCGCTTGTGCACTGGCGGTGGTGATGGTCTGTCTGATTCTTTTCCCATTAGCCCTTTACTACCATTACAGCGCCCAGACACGCGCGCCATCGGCTGACTGATATGCGCGCAGTCCACCGTTTTATGCAGGCCAACTTGGGGCGCTTTTGGTTGGTTGCGGTCTATTTATTTTTGTATGCACCGCTGGCTTTTTTGGTGATTTTTTCATTCAACAGCACGCGACAGGACGGGATCTTTACCGGTTTTTCACTGCGCTGGTACAGCGCCTTGTGGGCTGACTCGCGACTGGTCGATGGTTTTTTACTCTCTCTGAAGGTGGCACTGGTGACCGCCAGTTTGTCTGCTGTGCTGGGTGCCATGGCGGCGTTTGTGCTGGTGCGCTATGAGCGTTTCCGTGGCAGACCGCTTTTCATTGGTCTGGTCAATGCGCCCCTGATCATGCCGGAGGTGATCATTGGCCTGTCTTTGTTGTTGTTGATGGTGGCTGTGCAGCGTGCTGTAGGTTGGCCGGACCGCGGCATGGGCACCATCGTGATTGGCCACACCCTGCTGGGCATGGCCTACGCTGCTGTTGTGATTCAGTCGCGCCTTCGGGAGGTCGACCGGTCCATTGAAGAAGCCGCCATGGATTTGGGTTGCCGGCCTTTGCAAGTCTTTTTTTTGGTGACCCTGCCAAGTATTGCGCCAGCCATGGTGGCGGCTTGGCTGTTGACCTTCACCCTGTCATTTGACGACGTGGTGATCTCTGAGTTTCTCTCGGGTCCCGGCGTGACCACGCTGCCGCAAGTGATTTTCAGTTATGCCCGCCGTGGCATCAACCCCTCGATTTATGCCGCAGCCACATTGTTGATTGCCGTGGTGAGCCTAGGCATCATTGCCTACAGCGTGTACGAGGCGCGTCAGCACCGGCAGCGCCAGCGCGACCTGCGTGCCGCTTCGCTTCATTAACCGTGTCTTTTTGACGTCTCTACGGGCGTGACAGTTTTGTCTGGCCAAGTGGCCAGGCCAACCCCGGCCAGTGCCAGAGTGAACGCTGCAATGTGTGCCGGCCCCAGTGTTTCGCCCAGGACCCCTACGCCGACCAAGGTGGCGCTGATGGGCAACATCACTGTGAAAATCCCCGCCTGGTGCGCTGGTACGTGACGCAGGCCGGTCATCCATAGCCACACGCTCCAGATGCTGGCGGCCAAAGCATAAAAGACAAACAGCGCCCAGGTGGGTGCGGCAACAGCGCCAAAGTCAAAGTCACGGGCCACCCACAAACCCAGCGGCGTCATCAAGATGAAGCCCCATACATTGATCAAGGCCGTGATGCGTTTTGGACCCAGAACACCGCTTAATTTTTTACCGATCACGGCATAAGCGGCTTCGCAAAGCACCGCCCCTATCAGCAGCAAATGCCCCAGCCATTGCGCCTGCGTAGCTTCTTTGCTGACTTCTGGCTGCGCATGCGGGCTGCTGGCCAGCGACAGCAAACTGATGCCTGCGACCGCGCAAGCCACCGCGGCCCAGCTGCGTGTTTGCACTTGCTCGCGCAAAAACAAAAAACTCATCACAGCCACCGCTGCAGGTATAGACGCCATGATCACACCCGCCGCCACGGCACCGGTCAGCGCCACGCCGTAGAGCATGCAAATTGAAAAAAGAAAGTTGCCCAGAAAGGATTCCAAAAACACCAGTTGCCGTGTAGACCGGTTCATCGGTGCTTCGTCGGCCGGTTTTTTGAGCCAGTGCAGCATGGCCACGCCGCCCACGCCAAAGCGCAACCAGGCCAGTAAAAAAACCGGCAATGTGGCCACCAGAGGCTTTGACAGCGCTACATAGCTGCCCACCAGCGCCATGCTCAGCGCAAGGCATCCATAGGCGAAAAAGCGATTCATGAGTGGGGGTGTGCAGTGGGGTGACAAGTCTTGGTCAATGATGCCTGACTTTATCTTTGTCCCTTTTTCCTCCTGCTGAGACGATTGGAAAAGTCATTTTGCAATGCGGAATATGCGAATGCTGCATTGCCGCATATTTTCTCAATATAAGAAAATTATTTCTGCATAGTGAAATTTATACAGAAAGTTATTGATTTTAAACGATTAAATTTATATCTTATATAAGATACTAGGATGGCAAAAAGTCTTATATAAGACTTAAAGTGGTGGCTCGGGCAGTGCAGTTTTTAGCGTGAATCCATCCTCAAAAAATGATACCAACGGCCGCTTGCACTGAATATTTTCTTTAACTTTTGGAGTGAACGCATGCCACAGACCTTGACTGAACAACTCAGCCGCGAACAGCAAATTGCCAGCCTTGAAAGAGACTGGGCCACAAATCCTCGCTGGAAGGGCATCCAGCGCGGTTACAGCGCCGCCGATGTGGTGCGCTTGCGCGGATCGTTTCCCATTGAGTACACCCTCGCTCGCCGCGGAGCCGAGAAGCTCTGGGACTTGTTACATACACAGCCCTACGTCAGCACCCTGGGCGCGCTCACCGGTGGTCAGGCCATGCAGCAGGTCAAAGCCGGCGTCAAGGCGATTTACCTCTCCGGCTGGCAGGTTGCCGCTGACAACAACACGTATTCCTCCATGTACCCCGATCAGTCCCTGTACCCCGTGGACTCTGTGCCCAAAGTTGTTGAGAGCATGAACAACACTTTTCGTCGTGCCGACGAAATTCAGCATGCCAAAGGCATTGACGCTGGCGACAAGGATTTTGTTGATTACTTTGCGCCCATCGTTGCCGATGCCGAAGCCGGTTTTGGCGGTGTACTCAACGCCTTTGAGCTGATGAAAGCCATGATCAAAGCCGGTGCCGGTGCCGTGCATTGGGAGGACCAGTTGGCCTCCGTCAAGAAGTGCGGCCACATGGGGGGCAAGGTGCTGCTCCCGACGCGCGAGTCTTGCCAGAAGCTGATTGCAGCCCGCATGGCAGCCGACGTTTGCGGCGTGCCCACGCTGGTGATCGCCCGTACAGACGCCGAGGCTGCCGACTTGCTGACCTCTGACTATGACGAGACCGACAAACCTTTCCTCACAGGCGAGCGAACGTCCGAAGGCTTTTACAAGACCCGCAAGGGCATTGACCAGGCGATTGCCCGCGCGAACGCCTACGCGCATTACGCCGACTTGGTGTGGTGCGAAACCGGCACGCCTGACCTGAATTTCGCCAAGAAGTTCGCTGACGCTGTGCACAAGGTTCACCCCGGCAAGATGCTGGCTTACAACTGCTCGCCGTCCTTCAACTGGAAGAAAAACCTGGACGATGCAACCATCGCCAAGTTCCAACGCGAGCTCGGCGCCATGGGTTACAAGTACCAGTTCATCACGCTGGCCGGCATTCACTCGATGTGGTTCAACATGTATGACCTGTCGCAAGACTATGTCAAGCGCGGCATGACGGCTTACGTCGAGAAGGTGCAGGAGCCGGAATTTGCTGCCCGCGAGCGCGGCTACACATTCGTGTCGCACCAGCAGGAAGTCGGTACCGGCTACTTTGACGACGTCACCACGGCCATACAAGGCGGGAAATCCAGCGTGACCGCACTGACCGGCTCAACCGAAGAAGAGCAGTTCCACTGAGGTTGGTTGTGCGGGGGCGGCGTAAAATCACGCCATTCCGGCTTACCTATAAAAAGCGCGGCCCGTCCGCGCTTTTTCTTTTTCCTCATTAAAAACATGATCCAAGTCACACTTCCAGACGCATCCAAACGCGATTTTCCGCAACCCGTTACTGTGGCTGAGGTGGCCGCTTCTATTGGCGCGGGTCTGGCCAAGGCCGCTTTGGGCGGTAAGGTCGACGGGCTGCTGGTGGACACCAGTTTTTTGATCGAGCGAGACAGCTCCTTGGCCATTATTACGGCCAAGGATGCAGAAGGCCTGGAGCTAATCCGTCACTCCGCCGCCCATTTGCTGGCTTATGCCGTCAAAGAGCTTTTCCCTGAAGCGCAGGTGACCATCGGCCCGGTAATCGAGAACGGCTTTTTCTACGACTTCTCATACAAGCGGCCTTTCACCCCCGAAGACCTTGAAGCGATTGAAAAGCGCATGACCCAGCTCGCCGCCAAAGACGAGCCCGTGTTGCGCCGGGTGTTACCGCGCGATGAGGCTGTGGCGCATTTCAAAGCGATGGGCGAGCACTACAAGGCCGAGATCATCGGCAGCATTCCAGCCGGGGAAGATGTCTCGCTGTACCGCGAAGGCGCTTTTGAGGACCTGTGCCGCGGCCCTCACGTGCCCAGCACCGGCAAGCTCAAATTTTTCAAGCTCATGAAAGTGGCCGGTGCCTACTGGCGAGGTGACCACCGCAACGAAATGCTGCAACG
>CAMBWM010000131.1 GCA_945871335.1 Polaromonas sp. YR568
ACGCTGATCAACACGCTCACCGGCAAGCGCGCCACCAAAACCGGTGACGAGGCGGGTGTCACCAAAATCGAGCAGCGCATCGTGCTGGCCGACGGCTTTTATTTGTTTGACACGCCGGGCATGCTGTGGCCGCGCATCATCGTGGCCAAGAGCGGCTACAACCTAGCGGCGAGCGGCGCCATTGGCCGCAATGCTTTCAATGAGGAAGAAGTGGCGCTGGAGCTGCTGGACTACCTGATCCCAAACTACCCGGACCTGCTCAAAGCACGATACAAGGTCGAGCTGCCGGTCGGCACCACCGACGAGCAATTGCTCGAAGAGATCGGTCGCAAGCGCGGCGCCGTGTTAAGCAAAGGCCGCATCAATTTGCAAAAAGCCGCTGAGATCGTGATCTACGAATTCCGCCAGTCCACGCTGGGGCGAATCACGCTGGAGACGCCGCAGGAGTTTGCGCAGTGGCTGGCCGTCGGACAAAAATTAGATGCCGAGCGGCAGGTAAAAAAAGACGAGATTGAACTCAAGCGCCTGGTCAAGCTCAAGAAAGTTCCCCGCCCGGCCAAGGTAGACAGGCGCGGCAACGAGGACTGAGCGCTCGTGCTAGCGCCAGAAGCTGGGCAGCAAGGCTTTCAGTGCCGCGAGCGCATCACGCGCCGGCCATAGGCCACGCCAAAGCCGATGCCCAGCACCAGGGAAAACCAACCCACCAGCGAAGCGTTGGCAACGATGCCTTGCATACCCGGGGATTGGATGAAGTAGGGCGAGATCAACACCCCCAGCCCGATCAGCACGCACAGCACGGCTTTAAAAAGCAAGTCCTTGTCGGCTTGTGCGCTCTTGGCGTTGGTCAGCGGGCGGGTGGGTTCTTGGGGCAGGGGCATGAAGGGGGGTCCGTGTCTGAGCAAATGTGATGGGCAAGGATAGCGGATTTCATGGTGCTGGACCGCGGCAGCGTGGCGCATGCGGGCAGTGCGCAAGCGCTAGAGCAAACCCCTGAATTGTTAGAGCACTTGCTCGGCGTTGCGCGCTGAGCCGCGTCTGCTGATTCAGGGCTGCGCAGCGCTCAGTTGCCGCGCCAGCAGCACGGCCACATGCACCGCCTCACGCTGCGCGCCGTCCTTGATCTGGTGCCGGCAACTGGTGCCGTCCGCCACCACAATGGCTTCTGGCTGGGCGCGCACTGCCGGCAACAAGCTGAGCTCGGCCATTTGCATGGACACCTCGTAGTGGCTGGCCTCGTAACCAAAACTGCCGGCCATGCCGCAGCAGCTGGATTCGATGAGTTCTGGCTTGGCGCCCGGAATTAGCTTGAGCACGTCCATCACCGGGCTGATGGCGCCAAAGGCTTTTTGATGGCAATGGCCGTGCAGCAAGATCGCCTGATCGGTGGCCTGTAGCCGTGCTTTGAGCGCTTGGAGTTGGCCCGCCGCAGCTTCGCGGGCCAGAAATTCTTCAAACAGCATGGCTTGCTCGCTGATGGCTTGGGCCTGCGGCCCAAGGCTCATCACTAAAAATTCGTCACGCAGGGTGAGCAGGCAAGACGGTTCCAGCCCCACAATGGGAATGCCTTTTTCAGCGAAGGGCCAGAGCGCTGCCATCAGCTCGCCGGCCTTGGCCTTGGCTTGGGCAAGCATGCCGGTGGCCAGGTAGGTGCGGCCGCAGCACAGGTGCTTGCCGTCGGCTTGGGCCTTGCTGGCTATGTGGACGGTGTAGCCCGCCGCTTGCAGCACTTGCAGGGCAGCATGTGCATTGCCGGCCTCAAAGCTGCCGTTGAAGGTGTCAACGAACAGCACCACAGGCTTGGCAGCAGCCAGCACTTGCGCGCGCGTGGCACTGGTGTTGGCGGTGTTGAAAAAATGCTGCGACTGCCATTGCGGCAACCGGCGCCGGGCTGTAAAGCCCAACAGCTTTTCACTCAGCATGGCCAGGCCCGGCAGTTTGTCGCGCAAATTGAGCAGCAGCGCAAAGCGGCTGGCCCAATGAGCGTAGTCGGGCAGGTGCGCCACCAGTTTGTCCTTGAGCGTGTGGCCGTGCCTGGCTTTGTAGTGGTGCAAGAACTCGACCTTCATTTTGGCCATGTCCACACCGGTCGGGCAGTCGCGCTTGCAGCCTTTGCAGCCAACGCACAAATCAAGCGCCTCATGCACGGCTTGGCTGGTGAAGGCGTCTTGGGCTTTCAGGCCATCGAGCTGGCCTGAAAGCGCCAGGCGCAGCGTGTTGGCGCGTCCGCGCGTGAGGTGTTTTTCGTCGCGAGTCACGCGGTAGCTCGGGCACATCGTGCCAGCATCGAACTTGCGGCAGTGGCCGTTGTTGTTGCACATTTCAACCGCTTTGGCCAGTCCTTGCGCTGGGTCGCCGCCGGTGCCGGGGGCGCTGGTCTGTTCGGTTACCGGGTCGTTCTGTACGTCCCAGGCTCGCCAGTCCAGCGCGGTCTGGATCGGGATCACCTTGTAGCTGGGCGCAAAGCGCATGAGGCGGGTGTCGTCCATCTTGGGCGGATTGATCATGCGCTCTGGGCACAGCAAATCAAGCGGGTCCATGTGCGCCTTGATACTGGCAAAGGCTTGTGTGATCTGCGGGCCGAACTGCCAGGAAATCCATTCGCCGCGGCACAGCCCGTCGCCGTGTTCGCCGCTGTAAGCGCCCTTGAACTTGCGCACCAGTGCCGAGGCTTCTTCGGCAATCGCGCGCATTTTGGGCGCGCCGTCGCGGCGCATGTCCAGGATGGGCCGAACATGCAGCGTGCCGACCGACGCGTGTGCATACCAGGTGCCTTTGCTGCCGTGCTTTTGAAACACTTCTGTCAGCGCGTCGGTGTACTCGGCCAGGTGTTCAAGCGGCACGGCGCAGTCTTCAATGAAGCTGACCGGCTTGCCGTCGCCCTTGAGACTCATCATGATATTGAGGCCCGCCTTGCGCACTTCCCAGAGGTTTTTTTGCGGTGCGTCGTCCACCATCTCGACCACCGAGCCGGGCAGGCCCAACTCGCCCATGAGGTCAACCAGCTCGCGCATCCGGGGCAGCAGTTCAGTCTTGGAGGTACCTGAAAACTCGACCAGCAAGATCGCATCTGGAGAGCCGAGCAGGGCGGTGCGCAACGTGGGCGCAAAGGCCGGGTTTTGCAGCGACAGCTCGATCATGGTGCGGTCTACCAGCTCGACCGCCGACAGCCCGCCGCCGAGCTTGACGATGTGCTGCGCGGCGTCCATGGCTGCGTAAAAAGTTGGGAAATTCACTACCCCCAACACCTTGGCGCGCGGCAACTCGCTGAGTTGCAGCGTGAGGTTTTTGGTCAGCGCCAGCGTGCCTTCGCTGCCAATGATCAGGTGGGCCAGATTGACTGTGCCGCCCGTTGTGTAGGGCCGCTCGCTCTGGTTGCGAAAAATGTCCAGGTTGTAGCCGCCCACGCGGCGCATGACTTTGGGCCAGCGCGCATCGATCTCCGGGGCCAGTTGCTCGGCCAGCGTGCGCACATAGTCGCCCAGCGCGCGGGACTGACCGCTGCTGTGCGCGTAGTCGCCCAGGCTCAAGAGCGTGCCGTCGGAGGTCCAGACCTCGGCGCCCAACACGTTGTGAACCATGTTGCCGTAGGCAATCGATCGGCTACCGCAGGAGTTGTTGCCGGCCATGCCGCCCAGCGTGGCCTGCGCGCTGGTCGATACATCGACCGGGTACCACAAGCCATGTTTCTTGAGCGCGGCATTCAGGTGGTCCAGCACCAATCCGGGCTCGACCACGGCCGTGCGTTCTTCGGGGTTGACGGCCAAAATATGGCGAACGTGTTTGGAATAGTCAATGACCAGGCCGGCGCCCACGGTCTGGCCGCACTGGCTGGTGCCACCGCCACGCGCCACGATGGGCACCCCCAGATCGCGGCAAATCTCCAGGGCCAGCGCAACGTCCGCATTACTGCGCGGCACAAAAACGCCGACCGGCATGGCCTGGTAGATGGAGGCGTCTGTGGCGTAGCGGCCGCGGTCTGCCGCCGAGAAAAGCACTTCCCCCTGCGTCTGACTGGTCAGGCGCGCGGCCAAGCGGGCCGCCACCTCGTTACTGACACGGGCCACCTGCTCGTAGGTCTGGGGGCCGGATCGGATCACATTCAAAGGCAAGGGTGCGTTCATGCCTGGGCTCCAGTCTGGCTGCGGCTGTGCAGCTGAGCCATCACCACGTCTCGCTTGTGGTTCAGGTGGCTCAGCAGTACGGCACGCAAGGCGGCGGGGTCGCGCTGATCCAAAGCCTGCACCATGGCCTCGTGCTCCTTGACGGCAGCGCTCCATTTTTCGCCATCCTGGTTGGAGCGAAATCGCAGCGCCTGCAGCC
Organism: Polaromonas sp. YR568; assembly: GCA_945871335.1. The sequence goes on from CAMBWM010000131.1 coordinate 4,321, forward strand.
TGGCGTTGACCTGGCGGTAGGTAGCGCTCAGCACCGGGTTCTTGGCCGCCGCGTTGATGGCTTCGTGAATCGCTGAGTTGAGGCGGTAGTAGCCAGGCAGATCGCGCCGTGTGAAGGCCGCGAGCATCTCGTAATGCATGGCCTTGATCTCGGCCATTTCGGCCTCGGTGATGCGCTGTGCGGCCAGCTCGCCCGACTGGGCCTCCAGCCCGGCCATGACCTCAAAGGTGTGATGCACGTCGGATTCGCTAAGTTCGACTGCGATGGCGCCCCGGTTTGGCAGCAACTCCACCAGGCCCTCGGCGGCCAGCATTTTGATGGCTTCGCGCAGTGGCGTACGCGAGACCTTCAGCACCTCGCTGAGCTCGCGTTCGTTGAGTTTGGCGCTGGGCGCAATGCGACCTTCGACCAGCATCTCGCGCAGCTTCTGGGCCACTTGCACGTGCAGTGTGGGGCGGGAAATGGGGGGCAGTGAAATGATGTGAGCGCTCATTTTTAAATTTTGTATGCAAAAAAATCTGTAGTCAATACAAACTTGTGACCGTCCACCCGAAATTATTTCAATGTTTACTGGGGAAAATACCATCACACACCAAGGCCTGCCGTCTAACAATGTATTTTGTATGCAAAAAATGAATTTTTTAGGAGCCCCTGCATGTTGACCCTCGACTTTCACCCCACTGGTCGCCACTTCCTGCAGATTCCAGGCCCTTCGCCCGTGCCCGACAGGGTGCTGCGGGCCATGAGCCTGCCCACCATTGACCACCGGGGCCCGGAGTTTGCGGCACTGGGTTTGAAAGTACTTGGTGACATGCAACAAGTATTCCAAACCCGTCAGCCGGTGATGATCTACCCATCCTCGGGCACGGGTGCCTGGGAAGCCGCCCTGGTCAACACACTCAGCGCTGGCGACCATGTTCTGATGTATGAAACCGGCTACTTCGCCTCGCTCTGGAACAAGCTGGCCTTGCGCCTGGGCCTGAAAACTGAAGTCATGGCCCTGCCTGGTCCAGACGCATGGCGCTACGGCGTGCGCGCAGACCTGATTGAAGAGCGTCTCAAGGCCGACAAGGCCCACAGCATCAAGGCGGTGTGCGTGGTTCACAACGAAACCTCCACCGGCGTGACCAGCGACATCGCCGCCGTGCGTCGCGCCATCGATGCGGCCAAGCACCCGGCTTTGCTCCTTGTGGACACCATCTCGGGTCTGGCCGGTGCCGATTACCGTCACGATGACTGGGGCATCGACGTGTCCATCAGCGGCTCACAAAAAGGTCTGATGCTGCCGCCCGGCATCAGCTTCAACGTACTGTCGGCACGCGCCATTGCGGCGAGTCAGCAAGCCACACTGCCCAAGGCCTTCTGGGCCTGGGACGAGATGATCGAGATGAACAAAACCGGCTACTGGCCGACCACGCCCAACACCAACTTGCTCTACGGCCTGTCTGAGGCCTGCGACATGTTGCTCGCTCATGGCCTGGAAGTGGTTTTTGCACGGCACCAGCGCTGGGCCGAGGGCGTGCGTGCGGCCGTCAAGACCTGGGGCCTGCAGATCCAGTGCGCCGACCCGGCGGTTTACTCGCCCATCCTGACCGGCGTGATGATGCCCGAGGGTGTGGATGCCGACGCCGTGCGCAAGATCATCCATGAGCGCTTTGACTGCTCGCTGGGCACAGGGCTGGGTCGCATGAAGGGCCGCATGTTCCGCATAGGCCACCTGGGCGACACCAACGACCTCACGCTGCTGGGCGCGCTTGCCGGCTGCGAAATGGGCATGAAGCTCGCTGGCGTCAAGTTGGCCGGCTCCGGCGTGCAGGCGGCCATGGACCATTTTTCAGGTTCGTTTTATAGTTAAGCTGAATTTTTCTTTTTCACGGTCTGGCCTTTAACGCATGAAGTCCTGACCATCGCCCACTTCGACCCCAATTATTTTCGGATCCGTCTTGACTTCCATGCCCAACCCTCTCGCCGCCACTTTCCATGCACATGCCTCCGATGCGCCCGCCCGTTTTGGCAGCGGTCAATCGGTGCGGCGCCTAGAAGACGACGCGTTGCTTATCGGTGCCGGCCAGTTCACCAGCGATATGAACGCAGAGGGGCATGCCCGTATTTTCTTTTTGCGCTCCCC
>CAMBWM010000132.1 GCA_945871335.1 Polaromonas sp. YR568
GCCAAAGACGTGCCCGTAGTCGCCTTCTCTGTGGGCGAAGAAGAACTGCGCGGCGTGGACACCAAGCCGCTGGTCGGTCACCTGGCCGCCTGGAATTACTTCCAGTCGATCAAGAACCCGGCCAATGATGAGTTCATCAAAAAATGGGGCGCCTACGCCAAAGCCAAGGGCATCGCCGGTCACAAGGACAAGCCTTTGACCAACGACCCGATGGAAGCTACCTATATCGGTATCAACATGTGGAAGCAAGCGGTTGAGAAAGCCAAGTCCACAGACACCGATAAAGTCATCGCCGCCATGGCCGGTCAGACCTTCAAGGCACCGTCGGGCATCGTGAGCAAGATGGACGAGAAGAACCACCACCTGCAAAAGTCGGTGTTCATCGGTGAGATCAAGGCCGACGGCCAGTTCAACGTGGTCTGGAAGACGCCCGGCCCGGTGAAAGCCAAGCCATGGAGCCCGTACATTGAAGGAAACGACAAGAAGCCTGACGAACCCGCTAAAAAGTAAGGTCTGAACCCCTAAGCCTGTCACAGGCAGCAGCCGCACCTTGATCGAAAGAAAGAGGTGCGGCTTTTTAGTTTAGGATCCATCCGCGCATTTGCCACGCAATGGCCTGCTTCTTGCACTTCTTCGGTGCAATGTCACTCAAGGAATTTGCAGCCTGTGCTTTTTTATCTGGCCGAGCACAAGCTACAGACTCATTTTTCAACATTTATGCACAAAGACAGTTCTATTTTTCGCCCGGAGAGTTCACTATTGGTGCGCATCTTGTTCGCGGCCATCCTCTTTTGGTGCGTCGAGGCTGTGCATGCCCTGACGGCAGACCAAGTCAAGGGCATGGCCATCGGTGACACCGAGGCGCGCGTGCAAGCCCTGGCCAAGGCGGCCGCAATGCCGGACGAGAAAACGGCCGCGTTCATTCAGGCGCTGGCTGATGACGCCGTCAAAACCGCTGGCGGCCAAGTGCTGCTTGTCAAGGATGGCAAGGCCATAGACCCCGTGACCGGCGCCGATGTGCCCTTGCCGGCAGACGCCGAAGACGTGATCAACAACAACCTGATGCGTGGCGAACTCGACAACGTGCTCGCCTCGCTGGCGCTTTTTTCCAAAGATGAAAAACGCCGCCGGCAAGCCATCAAGACCTTGGCCGGCGACAACGACGAGTCGCGCCTGCCCCTGATCGAAAAAGCCTATGCGGCCGAGACGGTGCCGGCGCTCAAAAGCCAGCTTGAAATGCTGCGGGCCGCCATCATGCTGGGCAGCAGCGACCAGGCCAAGCGCCTGCAAGCTGCCGGCCTGCTGGCAACGAGCGGCGACCCCAGCACCAAGACCGTTTTGCTGGAACGCTTGAAGTCAGAAACGGACGCACAAGTCAAAGCCGCTTTGCAATCTTCATTGCGCACGGTTGAAGCCACGCTGGCCCGGGGCGACAAAATCGCCGCCGTTTTCAGCGGCCTCAGCCTGGGCTCAATTCTGCTGCTGGTCGCGCTCGGGCTGGCCATCACCTACGGCCTGATGGGCGTTATCAACATGGCCCATGGCGAGCTGATGATGATCGGCGCTTACGCCACCTACGTGGTGCAGGGCGTTTTCCAGAAATTCTTACCGGGCCTGTTTGACTGGTACCTGCTGGCCGCGGTGCCGGTGGCCTTCATGGCCGCTGCGCTCATGGGTGCGGCGCTAGAGCGCGGCATCATTCGTTTTCTCTACGGCCGCCCCCTGGAGACCTTGCTGGCCACTTGGGGTATCAGCCTGATGTTGCAGCAACTTGTGCGCAGTATTTTTGGTGCGCAAAACGTCGGCGTTGAAAACCCGGTGTGGATGAGCGGCGGCGTGCAAGTGCTGGGCAATGTGTCACTGCCCTACAACCGCCTGGTCATCATCGGCTTTGCGATTGCCGTGCTGTTGGGCATGGCCTGGTTGATCAGCCGTACCCGGCTTGGCTTGTTTGTGCGCGGTGTCACGCAAAACCGTCCCATTGCCGCTTGCATGGGTGTGAATACCGCACGCGTGGACACCTACGCTTTTGCGCTGGGTTCTGGTATTGCCGGCCTGGCCGGTTGTGCGCTCAGCCAGGTTGGCAATGTCGGGCCTGACCTCGGACAAGGTTACATCGTGGACTCTTTTATGGTGGTGGTGCTGGGTGGTGTGGGTCAACTCGCAGGCACCGTCTACGCCGCTTTGGGGCTGGGCATCTTGAATAAATTTCTCGAAGGCTGGACCGGGGCTGTGTTGGCGAAGATTGCCGTGCTCGTGCTCATCATCATCTTCATTCAGAAGCGTCCGCAAGGCATCTTCGCCATGAAAGGCCGCTCCGCGGAGGCCTGAACCATGAATCATCCCCGCCAACTTCCCAACTCGCTCACCCCCTACCAGTCGGTGGAGCTTCCCTTCAGAACGCCGCTACTGAGTCGCACCGGTTGGAGTTTTTTCATGCTGGCGCTGATCGCAGTCTGCGCCGTGGCCCCCCTGCTTAATTTGTGGCTGCCGCAAGACAGTCCGTACCACATGAGCACCTACGCCGTGGCGCTGCTGGGCAAGATCATGTGCTACGCCATCTGTGCGCTGGCCATGGACTTGATTTGGGGCTACACCGGCATCTTGTCACTGGGACACGGTTTGTTTTTTGCCATCGGCGGTTACGCCATGGGCATGTACCTCATGCGCCAGATCGGTCTGGACGGCAACTACAAAAGCACTTTGCCCGACTTCATGGTCTTCCTCGACTGGAAAGTTTTGCCCTGGCACTGGACTTTTTCAGACAGCTTTATCGCCACCTTGTTCCTCATCGTGCTGGTGCCGGCGCTGGTGGCCTTTGTGTTTGGCTACTTCGCCTTTCGCTCGCGCATCAAGGGCGTTTACTTTTCCATCATTACGCAGGCATTGACCTTTGCCGCCATGCTACTTTTTTTCCGCAATGAAACCGGTTTTGGTGGTAACAACGGCTTCACTGACTTCAAGCGCATTCTGGACTTGCCGATTGCCACGCCCAACATGCGCATGACGCTGTTTGTGCTGACGGGCCTGACGCTGCTCGGTTTCTTTTTGTTTGCCAGATGGCTGGTGCAAAGCAAGTTTGGTCGCGTGCTGCAAGCCATCCGTGATGCGGAAAGCCGCGTCATGTTCTCTGGTTACAACCCGCTGGGCTACAAGCTCACCATCTGGGTTATTTCTGCCGTGATGTGCGGCGTGGCGGGCGCGCTGTATGTGCCGCAGGTCGGCATCATCAACCCGGGTGAAATGAGTCCGGCCAACTCGATTGAGATCGCCATCTGGGCCGCTGTTGGCGGGCGCGCCACGCTCATTGGCCCCATCGTCGGTGCTTTCCTCGTCAACGGTGCCAAGAGCTGGCTCACTGTCGCTTACCCAGAATTCTGGCTGTACTTTTTAGGTGCGCTGTTCATTGGCGTCACTTTGTTTTTACCCAACGGTGTGGTCGGGTTAATCAAAAAATGGAGGGGTACTAAATGACCCCCGACTTGCTTGAACAAGGCGCGCGCCGCATAGAACAGCACATGGCGGCCATGACCAAGTCCAGTCCCGACACCGAGTCGGGCGGGCGTAACGCCAGCACCGGCCGCATTGCGAAACCCGAAGGCGAGGTTGACCTCACACACGGCCGCATTCTTTACCTGGAAGACGTCAGCGTCAGCTTCGACGGCTTCAAAGCTATCAACAAACTCAGTCTGGACATCGCGCCCGGCGAGTTGCGCTGCATCATCGGGCCCAACGGTGCTGGCAAGACCACCATGATGGACATCATCACTGGCAAGACACGGCCCGACGAAGGTCGGGTTTTCTTTGGCAGCACCATCGACTTGCTGCGCTACAAAGAAGCCGAAATCGCCCAAATGGGCATTGGCCGCAAGTTCCAAAAGCCCACGGTCTTTGAGCAGCTCACCGTGTTTGAAAACCTGGAACTTGCGTTCAAGACCAACAAGGGCGTCAAGTCCAGCATGTTCTTCAGGCTGGACTCGGCGCAAAGCGACCGCTTGTCTGAAACTCTGATCACCATTCAACTCGCAGACAGCGTGGGCCGGCCGGCCGGCGCGCTCAGCCACGGGCAAAAGCAGTGGCTGGAGATCGGCATGCTGCTCATGCAAGACCCCAAACTGCTGCTGCTCGACGAACCTGTGGCCGGCATGACCGACGAAGAAACCGAGCGCACCGCCGAGCTTTTTTTAACGCTCAAAGGCAAGCACTCGATGCTGGTGGTTGAGCACGACATGAACTTCATTCGCAGCATTTCGGACATCGTCACCGTACTGTGCGACGGCTCTGTGCTGGCCCAGGGCACGCTAGACAAAGTGCAAGCCGACGAACGCGTTATTGAGGTTTATCTTGGCCGTTGAGTCCTACACACCATGCTGAACGTCAACAACATCAACCAGTACTACGGCGGCTCGCACATCCTGCGCGACGTCAGCCTGCAAACGCAGATGGGCAAGGTCACCGTTTTGCTGGGCCGCAACGGCGTGGGCAAGACGACGCTGCTCAAGTCGCTCATGGGCCTGGTGCCCATCAAGACCGGCAGCATCGAGTTTGACGGCCAGCCGATTCACAACGCCACGCCCTATGAGCGCGCCCGCGCCGGCATCGGCTTTGTGCCGCAGGGCCGAGAGATTTTTGCGCGCCTGACCGTTGAAGAAAACTTACGCATGGGTCTGGCCTACAAAAACGCCAACACGCCGATTCCGGCTGAGTTGTATGAACTGTTTCCGGTGCTAAAGCAAATGTTGCACCGGCGCGGCGGTGATTTGTCTGGCGGGCAGCAGCAGCAACTTGCCATTGCTCGCGCGCTGGCGGCCGAGCCCAAGCTGCTGATTTTGGACGAGCCGACCGAAGGCATCCAGCCCAGCATCATCAAGGACATTGGCCGCGTCATTCGCATGCTGGCCGACCGCGGCGACATGGCCATCTTGCTGGTGGAGCAGTACTACGACTTTGCCGAAGAACTGGCCGACGACTACCTCGTGATGGAGCGCGGCGAGTTCATTGCCCGCGGCCAGGGTCAAGACATGCAGGCTAACGGCGTGCGCCAGCTGGTGTCCATTTAAAGCCTGCCAGAGGCTGAGGCCCGCAGCAGCTGCGCCTAGGCACTTTCGGGTGGTGTCAGTGGTGGTGGCCGTGCTCGCCATGCACGTGGCCGTGCGCTATTTCTTCTTCTGAAGCTGGCCGCACATCCATCACCGCCAGCGCAAAGCGCAAGTCTTTGCCTGCCAGCGGATGGTTTCCATCCAGTATCACGGTGTCGCCTTTGATTTTGACCACGGTGAAGGCCTGCGCCTGGCCGTCTTCGCCACGGCCTTCGAGCTGACCGCCCACCTTCACACCCGGCGGAAACTGGCTCTTGGGAATGGTCTGCATCAGGTTCTCGTCGCGCAGGCCAAAAGCATCGGCCGCAGCCAGCGCCAGCGTCACTTTGTAGCCGGTCTCCTGGCCGTCCAGCGCCTCTTCAATCTTGGGCAGCGTGTTGCCATAGCCACCGTGCAGGTAAACCATAGGCTCGGTGCTTTCTTCAACCACCTTGCCCAGGCTGTCGGTGACTTTGAAACGCAGGGTGACGGCGGAGTTTTTGTCGATCTTCATGAAGTTCTCGAATTTGTAGTTGCACAAAACACGGATTGTCGCCTCAAGCCGACCCCTCATGCTGACCATATTCTCGGGTTAGGCGCATCCAGCTGCCACAACGCTTTGCGCCAGGCCCGCCACACCTGCTTAAGCAAGTCCATCGCCGGCTCGACCACCGGCGCCAGCACGCGCAACACCACCACCTGCGCGCCGGGGCTGGTAGCACCGGCGGCGGCCTCCATGGCGTGGCCTTGCAGCAGCTCGCGCGCAACGTCCAACGCGGCTTGCCGGCGCGCTTTGTCGAGCTTGCTGCCCGCCACAAAAAACAGCGTGGCCATGCAGCGCTGGCCGGCCATGCCCAGTGGGTTGTTCAGCAGCAAGTCGTCGTGTGCGTTCAGCCTAGCGCGCTCGAGCCAGGCACCGGGCAACTCAATGTGCTGGCAAAAACTGCCTTCGGCAAAGGGCAGGCCGGCGTTGGGCAGGCCCAGCGCGGTGACGTCCCAGCCCATCATCTCTGCGCCGGGTGCCAGCTCCATCTTTAGCCGGTTTTCTGCCAGGCAGCCGCTGTAGCACAGGGCTTCCAGCGGCAGCCACTCCAACCGCGCCCCGGCGGCCAGCGTCACATGCACGCGCTGCAAAGCCGGCTCGCCCAGCGAGCGGTAAAAGCGCGTCGCCCCCGGTGTGGTCACCAGCGCGTGCGCGCCTGTGGCCACGGTCGCTTGAATGTCCAGCGTATCGCCGCCCACCAGCCCGCCCGGCGGGTGCACCAGCACGTTGTGGCACACGGCATCGCCCTCGGGGTAAAGGCTTTGCAAGATACGCAGCGGCCCCTTGTGG
>CAMBWM010000133.1 GCA_945871335.1 Polaromonas sp. YR568
GGCGGGGCAACTATGGCAGAGCCATCCGTCGAAAGCCGGTTGATCAAGCTGCCATCCTGGCGGGACAATAAATGCACGAAACCCGTAGCATCACCGATGGCTATCGAGCGACCCACCACGTGCGGCGCAGTCAGCCCCCGGTAGCGCAACTCGTCCGAGGTCCAGGTGCGTTCGCCATCCGCCCGCTGCCAGGCAATGACCCGGCCATCGGATTCGACGCCAAAGACAAGCCGCTCGTCGCCGTCCAGACCCTGACTGCCGTCTGCAGGACGGCTCCACAACAGGGATCCACGCTCGGCGTTGACGCAGCCCACGCTGGCCTGAAAAGCTCTGACGCAAACGGTTTGCTGCAGCCGGCTGGCGGGTCCGACCAGATCGACCAGGCGTTCGATGTCATTGACGCCGCGCGGAATTGCAATCGGCAGCTCCCAGCGCACGCTGCCGTTGTCAGGGTTGAGTCCGGTCAGGCGCCCGCCCAGTCCCGCCACCAGCGTGTTGCCCACAGCCAGCAAAACACCGGCCTGGCGCAGCACCAGCGGCTCGCCCGTGCGCTGCTGGGTCCAAAGCTTGCGGCCGGTGGCGCCATCAAAAGCGGTCACAGAGCGGTCAGCTCCCAGTACAAATACACGCCCGCCTGCCACGAAAGGCGCCGTAAAAGCCTGTGCCAACAGTTTGTGGCGCCAAAGTACTTTGCCCTCGCCCATGCTCACCAGCTCATTGCCTTGGGTTACCACAGCAGCCAGACGGGCATCACCGCCTACGCCCGCCGCCAGTGCAGCGCCGGTATTTATGCGCCAGAGGTCGCGGCCGGAGTCGGCATCTACTGCCGCCACGACGCCATTGCCAGCGGCCGTCAACAAGGTGTTGGCACTGGCGCTGAGGGTCAAAGGAAAGTCAACCTCGCCCAGCTTGGCAGTCCATGCTTGCCTGACCGGAACCATGGCGGTGAAGGGCTTGAGTTGGGCGGGTTTAGGCTGGTTGGATCCACCCGAGCAGGCGCCAAGCAGGGCCACGGTTAACACAGCCGCTAGCACGAGGCCGCTGTTCACGGGGGTGCGCGAACCGCTGCAGGGCCATGCCTTGAGTGAAATCATTTACCAGCCTCGTTTAAGGTTGCGGCAGGCGCAGCCGTCTTGACAACCGGGTCCACACCCAAAGCATTGAGCTTGATCTCGATGATGCGGCGGTAATCAGAACGCTCGTCCAAGCCTTTGTAGGCGCTCTGGTACTGCGCTTTGGCTTCGGTTTTTTTGCCTTGGGCCAGCAAAATGTCGCCGCTGCGGTCGGCAGCCAGCGGAGCAAAGTCCTTGGGCATGGGTGCTGACAGCTGTTGCAGGGCTTCATCATAGGCCCGGGTTTCAAACAGCATGCCTGACAAACGCAAGCGGGCCACAGATTGGTAGCCCGCGTCAGTGCCTTTGCCGGCCACCCAAGCCAGCGCGCCCTTGGCGGCATCAAGATTGCCTTTGTCGTGGTAAATACGGGCAGCCAGCAGGGCAGCTTGCTCGGCATAGGCGGTGCCAGCGTAGCGATCTTTCATGTCGGCCATGACACGCTCAAGCTTGGGCACATCACCGGCTACAGCGGCGCGCTCGACTTCGTCATACATCACAGCCGCTTGCGACGACTGGTTGCGCTGCCAGTACTGGTAGCCGTTCCATGCCGCCACAGCACCAAAAACGGCTATCAAAACCCAGGAAATCACGTTGCCATAACGCTTCCAGAAATGCTTGAGTTCGGCGAGTTGTTCCTGCTCTTCGAGGTCCAGATGTTTTGCCATGGGTCTTTATCGCTTGTGCCGTGAGGTAAAGGCTCGATTGTAGGGGGGCAGCCCGTTCAAGCTAGCAAGACTGGCGCCCAGGCTGTCGCATCGGCGAGCGGGTGCAAAGTCTGCTCAGCCGCAGCCTCGGCTTTACCGGCTCGCAGCGGCTTGAGCGCAACGCAGCCGCTGGCGAGTTCGGTTTCGCCAAATATCAACGCAAAGCGGGCGCCACTGGCGTCTGCTTTCTTGAACTGGGACTTCATGCTGCCCATGCCGTCGGCGCCCGAGCTGGCATGCATCTGCACGCTGACACCTGCGGCCCGCAGTGTCTGCAAGGTGCGCAAAGCCAAGGGTAAGGCAGCCGCATCCGGCACCACGGCATAAGCATCAGGCGCCAAGGGGGGCACAGTCTGCCCGCTTTCTTGCAGCAGTTCGAGCACGCGCTCAACCCCCAATGCCCAGCCCACAGCCGGCGCAGGCTTGCCGCCGATTTGCTCGACCAGGTAGTCATAGCGCCCGCCGGCGCACAAGGTGCCCTGGGCGCCGAGCTGGTCGGTGATGAATTCAAAGACGGTGAGGTTGTAATAGTCCAGTCCCCGCACCAGGCGGTGGTTGAGGGTCCAGGGCACGCCATTGGCGTCCAAAATGGCTTTGAGAGCATCAAAGTGCGCCAGCGACTGGGCACCCAAAAAGTCGATCAGGCGCGGCGCGCTGTCGACCACCGCTTTCATGGCCGGATTTTTGGTGTCCAGAATACGCAGGGGATTGCTGTGCAGACGCCGGCGTGCGTCCTCGTCGAGCTTATTAGCGTGCTGCTCAAAATGCGCGATCAATTGCATGCGATGCAGGGCCCGCTCATCGGGTTGGCCCAAGCTGTTGATTTCCAGTCGCCAATCGGTGATGCCGATTTCTTTCCAAAGCGCAGCAGCCAACAGGATCAGCTCGGCATCGACTTCCGGGCCGGCAAAACCAAGGGCTTCCGCGCCGATCTGGTGGAACTGCCGGTAGCGCCCTCGTTGCGGGCGTTCCCGGCGAAACATCGGACCCATGTAGTAAAGGCGCTTGCCGCCTTCGTACAGCAAATTGTGTTCCGTGACAGCGCGCACCACGCTGGCAGTGCTTTCAGGGCGCATGGTCAGATGAGCGTGGTCGCCGTTTTTATCAGAGCGGTCCTCAAAGGAGTACATCTCTTTTTCGACAATGTCGGTGACCTCACCGATACCCCGCACAAAAAGCTGCGTGTGCTCCAGGATGGGCGTGCGGATATTGCGGTAAGCGTAGCGGGCCATCAGTGCCCTCACCTTGTCCTCCAGCCATTCCCAACGCGCCGATTCCGGCGGCAAAATATCGTTCATGCCTTTGACGGCAAGCAGTTTTTCAGCCATTTATTTTTCAGGCCTCAGAGGTGGCGCGCGTGGATCCGAAGCGATTTTCAATGTAGTTTTCGACAATGCCCTGAAACTCGCTGGCAATGTGCTCGCCTCGCAGCGTCAGGCTTTTTTCGCCATCGATAAAGACCGGCGCTGCCGGCGCTTCGCCCGAGCCGGGCAGGCTGATGCCGATGTCGGCGTGCTTGCTCTCGCCGGGGCCATTGACGATGCAACCCATGACAGCGACCTTGAGCTTTTCAACGCCCGGATACTGTGCTTTCCAGACCGGCATTTGCGCCCGCAAAAAGTCATCAATTTGCTTGGCCAGATCCTGAAAAGTCGTGCTGGTGGTGCGCCCACAACCGGGGCAGGCGGTAACGCTAGGGACAAAGCTGCGCAGGCCCAGCGCTTGAATGATTTCGGCGGCGATCAGCACCTCTTGCGTGCGTGCCTCGCCGGGCTGGGGTGTGAGCGACACACGGATGGTGTCGCCAATGCCCTCTTGCAACAAAATACCCAAGGCCACCGCAGACGCCGCAGTGCCCTTGGTGCCCATTCCAGCTTCGGTCAGGCCCAGGTGCAAGGGATGACGGGTGCGCTTGGCCAGTTCCCGGTACACGGAGATCAGGTCTTGCACACCGCTTACTTTGCAAGACAGGGTGATTTGCTCATGCGCCATGCCCATTTTCTGCGCCAGCGCAGCAGACTCGAGTGCTGAAGTGATCATGGCCTCGTACATCACCTGTTTGGCATCCCATGGCTGGGGTCGCGCGCTGTTCAGGTCCATCAAGCTGGCGAGCAGTTCCTGGTCCAGGCTACCCCAGTTGACGCCGATACGCACGGGTTTGTCCCAGCGCACAGCCGCTTCAATCATCAGACCGAACTGGCGGTCGTGCTTGTCGCCCTTGCCGACATTGCCGGGGTTGATGCGGTATTTGGACAGTGCTTGCGCGCAGCTCGGGTAGTCGGTCAACAGACGGTGTCCGTTGTAATGAAAGTCGCCGATCAGAGGCACGTCGATGCCCATGCGGTCGAGCTGGTCGCGCACATGCGGGACGGCCTCGGCCGCATCGGGTGTGTTAACTGTGATCCGGACCAGCTCTGAGCCCGCCAAGGCAAGCTCTTTGACCTGAATGGCGGTGCCGATGACATCGACCGTGTCGGTGTTGGTCATCGACTGTATGCGCACCGGCGCGTCACCACCCACGGTCACCACGCGTGAACCCCACACCACACGGGCCTGGGCTGAACGGCGAGCCAGCGGCTCGGCAGAAGGAATTGGAAGACAGGTTGACACTTTTATTTCACCTCAAATCGGGCCACATTATCGCGGGCAATTGGCGTCAAATCAAAGGCTTGGCCGCGCACCTTGACGGATGTGACATCAGCGCGGCCGACCACCGCGCTCAGCGGCAATGTGCCTGAGGCGCCGGCCACTTCACCGGGGCTCAGCATGCGCCGCATCAGGACAACTCCACGGGCATCGGTCACCTCGACCCAGGAGGGCTCTGTGGGTGCGAAAACCACGATGCCCGTGCTGGGGCCTTTGGCTGTTTCAGGGCCTTGAACGTTGGGTGCTGCAGACACCGGACCTGTAGCCGTCGGGCCAGCTGGCTTGACTGGCGGCGCAGCGGCGGGCGCTGAGGCCTCTGCGACCGGCGGCACATCAGGCGACCCCGCTGTTGGGACATTGAAGGGAGCCGCAGCAGGGCTCGGTAGGTCATTGGGTGCTGGCGCAACGGTCTCCAGAGGCACCACGGTGGTGGTCACTACAGTGCTATCACCGGGCCCACTTTGCAGGAATTGAAAGGGTAACTTGGGTAAAAAAACCAGCAGTGCAGCAGCCGCTAAAAACAAAGCACCGCCAACCATCGCCGGCCGGGACAGTGAGCTCAGAAAAGTCGAGCTTTGGCCTGAAGAGCCAGATGAATAAGGGGATAAACGGCCCTCTTCGGGATAACCCAGACGGGGCGCCGACAAGCCTGGCAATTGCGCCAGTACTTGCGTCGGGTTTAACTTAAGTGAGCGACAGACGCTGCTCGCCAGGGCCCGGGAAAAAACAGCACTGGGCAATAAATCAAAGCGATCGGCCTCAAGTGCCTCAAGTCGCTTGACCGGCACCTTCAGCGCCATGGCCAAAGAAGCGATGTGCAAGCCGGCTTCCTCGCGAGCCTGCCGGATAAGCGCACCGGCACTGAGGACCGGCACAGGCTCAAGGGGCACCGGCTCAATCTGTACCGGCTCTGGCGCTTCGGTTTCAAGCGCCTCGACATCGGCTGACTCAGAATGCGGTTGCTGTGTATCGACCAGACCCTCTTCAGCCGTCGCAGACGCCGTCAGAGGTGCATCTGGCACCGGCAATTTTTGCGGATCCTCACTCATGGAAATCCCCTTTGTCAAAAGCAATCAACTCGCGCGATTGTGCAAAACGAAGCCTTAACTGACTGCCCAGAGCGGCCACAGCATCTGGCCGGTTCAGCTGGCGTTCGATGCGAACCCCCAACCACAGAGATTGCGCATTGGCCAAGTTACCAGCGTTGAGTTTAAGCATATAACTTTGAGCTACCCCAAATTCAGCCCGTTTGTAATGCAGAAGTGCCAACTGATAGGCGGCTGAAGGGTTGTTGGCATCCAGCACCAGCGCCCGCTGCCAGCTTGCCTGGGCCTGCTGCGGCTGGCCGGCCCGCAACTGGCAAAGCCCCCTGGCCATCCATGTTTTGCCGGGCTGGGCATAACGCGCAGTATCGATGGCCTGTTTGAAAAGCTGGTCTGATTCGTCAAAACGAGACTGCTGGCAACGCAGCCACCCGAAGTTGTGCAAGGTATCCGCATCGTTAGGGCGCAGGGCCAAGCCACGCTGAAAACTCTGCTCGGCAAGGGGCAGCTCGTTCAAGCGCAAATACACCAAACCACGCAGGTTGTACGCATCTGCAAAGTCCGGGTCAGCAAGCAAAGCCTGTTTGACCTCGTCCAGCGCAACCAGCGTCTGTCCTTGCTCAAAATAAGCGGCAGCCAGCTCGATGCGCAGGCGGGCGCGGCGCTGCTGCGGGGATTCATCCGACTCGGTGGCCAGGTCTGTTTTGTTCAGGCCACCAGTCCATGCGGTCGGCCCTGACCCGCTATGGGTACAAGCGGCCAAGGTCAAGCTGATGCAAATAAGGCTGCTGGCAAGCCTGATCACAGCTGCTTCTCCTGCACGCTCACGACCTTGATGCCGGCCAACATACCCAGACGCTGGCTGGCCATGCGCTGAGCTACACCAGT
>CAMBWM010000134.1 GCA_945871335.1 Polaromonas sp. YR568
AACCGACGCTTGGTTTTGTTGTTTGCGTGAGAAACATTGTTTCCCACCATCGGGCCTTTGCCCGTTACCTGACAGACGCGTGCCATGAGCACTCTCCGTATAAAAAATTGTGAATCTGGAGCCGGCTCAATGGGTCACCATCAAAGCTCGACTAAGCCCAATAGTATAGCCTGAAAAACAGGGCCTGAAAAGCCGGAGTTCCAGCCGGCAAGCCAGGGCCCGGAACTTAGTCGTTTTGCTCGATAAATCGCTGAGCGTCTAGTGCGGCCATACAGCCGGTGCCGGCGCTGGTGATCGCCTGGCGGTAAACGTGGTCCTGCACGTCGCCGGCCGCAAAAATACCGGGCACGCTGGTCATGGTGGCAAAACCCTGCAGCCCGGCACGGGTGATGATGTAGCCGTCCTTCATGTCCAGCTGGCCTTCAAAAATGTCGGTATTGGGGTGGTGGCCGATGGCAATGAAACAACCCGAAAGCGCCAGGTCTTCGGTGCTGCCGTCTTCGGTTTTTTGCAGGCGCACGCCGGTCACGCCGGAGGCGTCGCCCAGCACTTCTTGCAGTGTGCGATGCGTTTTGAGCACGATCTTGCCGGCGGCGACTTTCTCATGCAGCTTGTCGATCAGGATGGCTTCGGCCTTGAACTTGTCGCGACGGTGCACCAGCGTCACTTTGCTGGCGATGTTGGACAAATACAGCGCTTCCTCGACGGCGGTGTTGCCGCCGCCGACCACACAGACTTCCTGCTCGCGGTAGAAAAAACCGTCACAGGTGGCGCAGCCCGACACGCCGCGGCCCATGAAGGCCGTTTCAGACTCAAGCCCCAGGTACTTGGCTGAAGCGCCGGTGGCCAGAATCAAGGCATCGCAGGTGTAAGTGCCGCTGTCGCCGGTGAGGGTAAACGGGCGTTTGCTGAAATCGACCTTGTTGATGTGGTCAAAGATGATTTCGGTTTTAAAGCGCTCGGCGTGCTCCAAAAAGCGCTGCATCAGCTCCGGGCCCTGCACGCCCAGCGGGTCGGCCGGCCAGTTGTCGACGTCGGTGGTGGTCATGAGCTGGCCTCCCTGGGCGATGCCGGTGATCAGCACGGGCTGGAGGTTGGCGCGGGCGGAGTAAACCGCCGCGGTGTAGCCGGCAGGGCCGGAGCCGAGGATAAGGACCTTGGAATGTTTCATTGTGGAAAACCGGTTGAAAAATGCAATAGCGCCTTGAAGCGCCTCGAGAGATGACCAGCCGCACTGTCCGTCAGTTAAGCCGCAGGGGCCAGTTGGGGCCTGATTGTAAAACCCGGCCGGTCTTGCGCTGGCGCCAGGGCCGGCTGCAACTGCGGTAAGCTTGTGGCCGATCCATGACATACTCACTCGACACTCTCAATTCACGCAATCCTCTGCCCGACTCCGGGACCAACGGGGTGACCGGTATCGGTCGCTTTGCCCATGAGCTGGGCTTGGTGATCGGCTTTGTCGCCCTGGTTTTCTGGCTGGCAGCATTGCTCAGCCACAGCCTGGCAGATGTGGCCTGGACTACGACCGGTGCCCGGGGTGCTGACGCAGCGGGTGCGGTGGCCCGCAACTGGGGTGGCCGCTTTGGCGCGCGGCTGGCCGACGGCAGTTATTTCCTTTTTGGTTTGTCCGTCTGGTGGGCATTGGCCGCTGGCATGCGTGTCTGGTTGTCAGCTTTGGCTCGCTGGTTGCGCAGCGAGAGCCTGCCGGCAGCAGCGCCTTTGAATCCGCAGCGCTTGAAGTTCTGGGTTGGTATTACTTTGCTCTTGCTGGCCAGCTGCGCCCTGGAATGGTCGCGCCTGTACCGTTTTGAGCAGGCCTTGCCTGGCCACGCCGGCGGCTTGCTGGGCTACTTGGCCGGGCCGGCCAGCGTCAAGTGGCTGGGCTTCACGGGCTCGGGCTTGGTGTGGATTGCGATCGGTGTGGTCAGCGTGTCGGTGGTGTTTGGTTTTTCATGGCCGCAGGCGGCCCAGCGCATAGGCGCCTGGATCGATGACTTCTTTGATTCACGCCGTGAAAAACGCGAACTCGCCGAAGACCTGGCAGTTGGTCGTGCCTCAGCGCGCGAGCGCGAAGAAATCTTGATTGAAGAGCGCATTGACATCGAAGATCACCAGCCCGTCACGGTGCTGATCGAGCCGTCGCTGGTTGACATACCCAAAAGCGCGCGCGTGGCCAAAGAGCGCCAGAAGCCGCTGTTTTCTGACATGCTGGACTCCAAGCTGCCGCAAGTGGACTTGCTCGACGGCGCCTTGCTGCGTCAGGAAACCGTCGCGCCTGAGACGCTGGAGATGACCTCGCGCCTGATTGAAAAGAAGCTGCGCGACTTCGGCGTCGAAGTGCGTGTGGTGGCCGCCGCGCCGGGCCCGGTGATCACGCGCTACGAGATCGAGCCCGCCACCGGCGTCAAGGGCTCGCAGGTGGTCAACCTGGCCAAAGACCTTGCGCGCGCGCTCAGCTTGGTGTCCATTCGCGTTATCGAGACCATACCGGGCAAAAACTACATGGCGCTGGAGTTGCCCAACGCCAAACGGCAGTCAATCAAGCTCAGCGAAATCCTGGGCTCGCAAATCTACAACGAAGCCAAATCCCTGTTGACTATCGGCCTGGGCAAGGACATCGGCGGCAACGCCGTGGTGGCTGACCTGGCCAAGATGCCGCACTGCCTGGTGGCCGGTACCACCGGCTCGGGCAAGTCGGTGGGTATCAACGCCATGATTTTGAGCCTCTTGTACAAGGCCGATGCGCGCGATGTACGCCTGCTCTTGATCGACCCCAAGATGCTCGAGATGAGCGTCTACGAAGGTATTCCGCACCTGCTCGCACCCGTGGTCACCGACATGCGCCAGGCCGCGCACGGCCTGAACTGGTGCGTGGCCGAAATGGAGCGCCGCTATAAATTGATGAGCAAACTCGGGGTGCGCAACCTGGCCGGCTACAACACCAAAATCGACGAAGCCGCCGAGCGCGAAGAACTCATTTACAACCCTTTCAGCCTGACGCCTGATCAGCCTGAACCGCTGGAGCGCCTGCCTTTTATCGTTGTTGTGATTGACGAGCTGGCCGATTTGATGATGGTGGTGGGCAAGAAGATCGAGGAGCTGATCGCCCGGCTTGCGCAAAAAGCCCGCGCCGCCGGCATTCACCTCGTGCTGGCCACTCAGCGCCCCAGCGTGGACGTCATCACCGGCCTGATCAAGGCCAACATTCCCACGCGCCTGAGCTTTCAGGTCTCCAGCAAGATCGACAGCCGCACCATCCTCGACCAGATGGGCGCCGAAGCGCTGCTGGGCATGGGCGACATGCTTTATATGCCCAGCGGCACCGGCTTCCCTATCCGCGTACACGGCGCCTTTGTCAGCGACGATGAAGTGCACCGCGTGGTGGCCTACCTGAAGGAGCAGGGCCAGCCCAATTACATCGACGGCGTGCTCGAAGGCGGCACCGTGGATGGCGAGGTCGACAGCCTGGGTGATGGCGACGCCGCTGGTGAAAAAGACCCGATGTACGACCAGGCTGTCGAGGTGGTGCTCAAGAACCGCAAGGCCTCAATTTCGCTGGTGCAGCGTCACCTGAAGATCGGCTACAACCGCGCCGCTCGCATGCTCGAGGAAATGGAAAAAGCCGGCGTGGTTAGCAGCATGTCCGGCAGCGGCCAGCGCGAAATTTTGGTGCCGGCACGCACCGAGTAGCCGCCATGACTTTGTTTGCCCTGCGTTCCCTGGCTGTGGGCGCTTTGACCCTGGCCATGGCTTGCAGCGTGAGCGCGCAAGACCTCAGCAGCGGCATGGTCAGCCTGGAGCGTTTTGTGCGCGACACCCGCAGCGGTCGCGCCAGCTTCACGCAGGTGGTCACCGCCCCGGCCCGTGATGGACAGTTGGCCAAAAGCAAAACATCTAGCGGTATTTTTGAGTTTTCCCGGCCCAACCGCTTCCGGTTTTTTTACCAGAAACCTTTTGAGCAAACCATCGTGGCAGACGGTCAAACCCTGTGGCTGCACGATGTGGACCTGAACCAGGTGACGGCGCGCAAACTCTCGCAAGTGATGGGCGGCACACCGGCCGCGCTGATTGCGGCGGCGCCCAATTTGCAGGCACTGCAGGCCGACTTCACTCTGCGTTCCATGCCCGACAAAGATGCACTGCAATGGGTGCAGGCCACGCCCAAAACGCGCGATGGCCAGTTACAAAGTATCAGCATTGGTTTTCGCAATGCGGGTAAAACCAGCGAATTGGCGGTGCTTGAAATTATCGACAGCTTCGGCCAGCGCTCGGTCATGCGCTTTGCCGGTTTTGAAGCCAACCCGGCATTCAATGCGGCGCACTTTGACTTCAAGCCGCCCCCCGGCGCTGACGTGATACGGCCCTGAGACGCCAGAAAGTAAGGGCGTATGGCTGACTTATTTCACAAGGCCCCCAGCGCGCCGCTGGCCGAGGCGCTGCGGCCCAAGACCCTGGACGAAGTCATAGGCCAATCGCACCTGATCGGCCCCGGCAAACCGCTGCGTCTGGCCTTCGAGTCGGGCAAGCCGCATTCGATGATTTTGTGGGGCCCGCCCGGTGTCGGCAAAACCACGCTGGCCCGGCTGACCGCCAGCGCTTTTGGCTATGAGTTCATTGCCCTGTCTGCGGTATTTGCCGGCGTCAAAGACATACGCGCTGCCATGGAGCAGGCGCAGCAAAACCTGGCGCTGGGCCGCAAAACTATTTTGTTCGTCGACGAGATTCACCGATTCAACAAAAGCCAGCAGGACGGCTTGCTGCCCTTTGTTGAATCGGGGCTGGTGGTGTTCATAGGCGCCACCACCGAAAACCCCTCCTTTGAAGTGAACTCCGCCTTGCTCTCACGCGCGCAGGTCTATGTGCTGCAAGTGCTCAGCGACGAGGAGTTGCAAACCCTGGTGCGCCGCGCGCAGGCCAGCGAGTTGCCGCATGTACAACTGGACGACAGTGCGGTCAACACCCTGGTCGGTTATGCCGACGGCGATGCGCGCCGCTTGCTCAACTTGCTCGAGCAGTCGGCCAGCGCGGCGACGGCTGCCAGCGTCACGCAGATTGACGCCGCCTTTTTGCAGGATGCGCTGACGCTCAATGCCCGCCGTTTTGACAAAGGCGGCGATAACTTTTATGACCAGATCTCGGCGCTGCATAAATCCGTGCGTGGTTCGCACCCCGATGCAGCGCTGTACTGGCTGTGTCGCATGCTCGATGGCGGTGCGGACGCGCGCTACCTGTCGCGCCGCGTGGTGCGTATGGCCTGGGAAGACATCGGCCTGGCCGATCCGCGCGCCATGCAAATTGCCAACGACGCGGCCGCCACCTTCGAGCGGCTCGGCTCGCCCGAAGGCGAGCTGGCCATTGCCCAGGCCGTGATCTACCTGGCCATGGCCCCCAAAAGCAACGCCGGTTACAAGGCCTATAACCAGGCCAAGGCCTTCATCAAATCAGACCGGTCGCGCGAAGTACCCAACCACTTGCGCAATGCGCCCACTCAGCTGATGAAAGACCTCGGTCACGGCCATGAATATCGCTATGCCCATGACGAGCCCGATGCCTACGCCGCCGGTGAGCGCTATTTACCCGACGACATGCCCGAGCCGCTCTGGTACCAGCCGGTAGCGCGCGGTTTAGAAACCAAGCTCGCCGAGAAGCTGGCGTATTTGCGGCAGCTCGATGCGGCCGCTGTCCAAGCCTCCGACAAAGCGCCAGACTAAGTCAGCGTTCAACTGCAGGCCCTCACGAGGGTAAACACCGCAATGTCGGCTGTCTCGGCCCGATTTTCGCTTGAGTCGCGTGGCTACAATTCCTGCTCCAACTTAAAAGCCGGCCAGGTTTCCCGGGCTTGGCCGTCGGCTCTTCAGCAAAGCCGTAGGGGGCTTCAGGCCCTGGGGCCCGGACCTGGAGCCGGCCATCAATCAATTCGGAGAACCACTATGGAAGTCTTGCTACAGCAGATCATCAATGGTCTGGTGCTGGGCAGCATGTATGCCTTGATCGCGCTGGGCTACACCATGGTCTACGGCATCATCAACCTGATCAACTTCGCCCACGGCGAGGTGCTGATGGTGGGCGCGCTCACCAGCTGGACCATCATTGTCTGGATGCAGGAAGCCATGCCCGGCACCCCCGGCTGGCTGATCTTGCTGATCTCCCTGCTGATCGCCTTCGTGGTCTGTGGCGTACTCAACTTCGCGATTGAAAAAATCGCTTATCGCCCGCTGCGCAACTCGCCCAAGTTGGCACCGCTCATCACCGCCATCGGCATGTCCATCTTGCTGCAAACCCTGGCCATGATGATCTGGAAGCCCAACTACAAGGCTTTTCCCACACTGCTGCCGGCCGAACCGCTGCACGTGGGTGGCGCCGTGATCACGGTCACGCAAATTTTCAT
>CAMBWM010000135.1 GCA_945871335.1 Polaromonas sp. YR568
TCGAGATGCGCGCGCAATTGCTGCAGCTTCAGTTTTTCATTACCTCCCTGAAGCCAGAGGTTTTCGTACTCCCCAGGGTCATGGGCATGATCGAACAGTTCGGCAAGATCGTGTCCGTGATAGAAAATGCTTTTGTAGCGTCCGTCAAACACCATTGAAGCGTGTGTGGCGTCGGGGTGTCCGCCCATGGCATCCCGGTATTCGCATACCACTGCCTTCTTGTGCACGGACGGATCTGCTTTTCCGCGCAATATAGGCAAGAGCGACTTGCCCTGCATCGACGCCGGTACTTCCATGCCGCATGCGTCCATTAGCGTCGGTGCCACATCGATCGTTTCGACCAAGGCGTTGCTATGCATTCCGGCCGAAAATTCACCAGGCCACGACATGATCAAAGGTACACGCACGAGACCGTCAAAAAACCGGCAGCCTTTCAATACCAGTCCGTGGTCGCCGAGCAACTCGCCATGATCGCTCATGAAAATCACAATGGTGTCTTCCAGTTGGTTGCTATCGCGCAGCGCCTGCATGATGCGGGCGAACTGATCGTCGATCTGCTCGATCATCGCGTAGTAGTTTGCCTTAAGTTCTAGCGCGTCATACTCGTTATGGGATGAGGCGATAGCATCGTGGCTGTCGGCTGAGACAGGCGAGATTTTTTTTCTAACGCGCGGGTCGTCTGCCACCTTTGTTTGCTGATCGATCTTCACAAAAGCTCGCTGGCGCTCGATGTCCGATTCGCGAAAAAGTGGCAAAGGTAAAGAGGCCGGTTTGTAGCGACTCAAATATTCCGGTGGTGCATCGAAAGGCCCATGCGGGTCGAATGTATTCACGCTGATCATCCACGGCCGGTCACGGCGTTCGGTCAGAAAGCGGATAGCCATCTCCGAACACCAGGTGGTCTGATGAAATTCGCTCGGAATCCCGGGGCCGCAAAAATAGTTGGTAGTCGAATACAGTTCAACCGGGTCCACTTTCTTCTCATGCCGCAGCCAATTTTCATAGTCGTGACCATAGGCTTGATCGGGCGTCGGGTGGTGGCTCCATTGAAACACACGATAGCCGTCGTCTGTGCGCACTTCGTAGTTCTTTGCCGCAGCGAGGTGCAGCTTGCCAACCAGAGCGCAGTCGTAGCCGGCCTCTGCAAAGCGCTTGGTAACAAGCTTTTCATGCGGCGGAAACCAAGCATTGCCATTGCGGTAGACGTGATGCGATGCCGGATAGCGGCCAGTCAGAAACGAAGCGCGCGCCGGGGTGCAGATCGGGCTTTGCGTATAAGCGTGCGTAAAAGCCGTGCCGCTGTCGATCAGCGCGTCGATCGCATCGGTGCGGATGTGTTCGTTGCCGAGCGCCCGTATAGTGTCCCAGCGTTGCTGGTCGGTGCAGTACCACAAAATGTTTGGGCGGCGCGATTTCATTCAGGCCATCCCTTGTGGTGTCATTGGCGGGCATGCATCGTCGGGGCGACTTTCGATCATATCGTTCAGCTCACGGCGTATATGCGTATAAGAATCATCATCAAAGCAGTTGATCATCTCGTGTGGATCTTCCTGCAGGTCATAAAGTTCGCCAGCTCCGCTGAGTAGATCAAGCGTCAACTTGTACCGCCGTGTACGAACGGTGCGCAGTTGCAATTCGACCCCGGTGCGCGAGGGACGCAAATCCCATTCGGAATAGGCGAAATCGCGGCTTGAATTTTCAGTTTCGAGCATAGGACGCAAGCTTCGACTATGCGCACCGGCAGGAAGTTGCGTGCCGCCGTAATCGCAAAACGTCTGAGCAAGATCGAGTGTCGATACCGGATCTTGTACCACCTTGCCCGCTGGCACTCCGGGGCCTTCGAACAACAGGCCGACACGCAGCAAGCCCTCGTAAGGCATCGGTCCCTTCAACACAAGTCCATGATCACCCAGCCAGTCGCCGTGGTCGGATGAATAGACAATTAAAGTGTTTTCGGCCAGCCCGAGGTCACGCAGCGCGAGGCGCATGCGCCCGACCTGATGGTCTATCAGCGAAATCATGCCGTAGTAGTTGGCGGTGAGATGGCGCAGTTGCAATTCGGTTTGTTCAGGCGTGCGCGAGTAGGTCTGACGGATCAAGCGCATTTCTGCACTAGCCATTTGCGGCGAGCCCTCCATGCTGGCTCGGTGCCACCAGGGTCGGCGCTCGAAGTCGCGCGTCCGATGTTGCGGAATATCAACGTCGTCGGGGTGATGCATGTAGCACCAGGGCTCGGGTGCGTCGAAGGCATTGTGCGGGTCAGGAAACGAAGCCCACAAGCAGAACGGCTCACTCTGATGGCTGCGCAAGAACTCTATGCTGCGGTCGCCAATCCAAGTCGAATTGTGCCAAGCAACCGGCAGGCCCGAATTCCAAGTCTGATGGGCATCGGTCAGCGGCGGCAAGGCTGTCTTGTAGCGACGCAGCAGTTCGTCGCCTCGGCCCTCGGCATGAAACCAGCGTTCATAGTGCTGTCCGCGCGGCGGTGCCATGGGGGGAAACTGATTGTGACCTTCGATCATCAACTCGACATGACCAAAGCCCATGTAGGGTCCGAACCAGTCTGGTCCATAGTTGGCAGTGCTTTCATGGCACTCCGGTGTACCGGTCGGTGCAAAAGTCTGCGCGCTGCTCAGATGCGCTTTGCCGATTAGTGCCGTTTGGTAGCCCGCATGCGAAAGGGTACCTGCAAAGCCCCGCTCTCCGACGGCAGTCGGCAAGTCGATGCCGTTGTCGGAAACGCCGTGCGTGCGCGGTAACAGGCCAGTTAGGATCGAAGCTCGGCTGGGCTGGCAGACCAGATTGGGAGTAATGCAGGCCTGAAAGCGCGTACCGCGTTGCGCCATTTCGTTCAGATGAGGCGTCTTAACGCGTCGGCCCTCGAAGCCATAGCAGTCGCCGCGCTGCTGATCCGAGGTAATGAACAGAATGTTGGTTTTCTTGTTCACCCCACTTACTCCAGCGTGACGCCTGCGGCCTTCAAGACCACCGGCCAGCGCTCAATCTCTTCGCGAATCATCTTGCCAAACTCTGCGGGACTGGCGCTGGTTGTACTGTCGAGCCCAAAGCTCCCCAGCTTTTCGACGAAGGCCGGTTCGCGTGCAATGTTTTGAATTTCGCGGTGCAGTCGCGCGATCACTACCTGCGGCGTGCCAGCCGGAGCCACCAGGCCTAGCCACTGCGTCGTTTCAAAATCCGGAAAACCCGACTCGGCTACTGTTGGTACGTCGGGTAGCAGTGCAGTACGGTTGCGACCGGTGACCGCTATCGCCTTTAATTTACCCGTTCTGATGTGGTTCAACACAGGCGCCATACCCAACAAGCCAAGTTTGACCTGACCGCTCATCACGTCCTGGACGGCCTGTCCGCCTCCCTTATAGGGAATTGCCGCGATTTGCACTCCGGCTCGGGTCTTGATGGTTTCCAGAGCGACGAATTGGGGACCTGTCAGACTAGGCAGGGCGGCTGATAAGGCCTTGGGGTCTTGACGCGCTAGCGCGAGCACCTCCCCAAGGTTTTTGGCCGGCAAGGATGGGTGCGCCACCAGCACGTGCACGCCGGTCCCCATCAGGGTGATCGGTGTGAAACTGGTTAACGGATCGCGCTGCGAGAGCTTGATGGTGCTGGGAAATGTGTTGGCATCGCCGAATGCCAAAAGTGTGTAACCATCCGGTTCGGCAGTGGCGGCAATATTGGTGCCAAGCAGAGCACCTGCGCCCGGCCGGTTTTCGATGATCACCGTTTGCTTGAGCGCGGCGCCCAGCGATACGGCCATCAATCTCGATACGACATCATTTGCGCCTCCAGGCGCTTGCGGAACTATCAGGCGGATCGTGCGCGAAGGCCAGGCCTGGGCGGCCACGGAGAATGCACAGAGGGCCAACAGTATGGCCAAGGCAGAGCGCAATAACTCTCTGAATATTGGGGACATGGTCGATTACCTCCCGGTAGATGCGGCGCACCACCCTAGCGTGCCTCAAAAATCCGATTCTAGAAAATGTATCGAGCTCAGGGAATCCAGCATAATGAGATATCAGATATTCCTGAATTGATGAACCTAGCCACCGCGATATCCCCATCTTGCACCTGGCCATGGAAATCCAACAACTGAAGCTTTTTCTTGCAATTGCCGCCAACGGCAGCTTTTCGCGCGTGGCGACCTTGTTCGCTTTGACACAGTCTTCGGTCAGTAAAAGTATTTCGGCCCTTGAACAGGAGTGGTCCATCCGCCTCTTCGATCGGACAGGCCGCGGTGCCGCGTTGACACCCGCTGGACGAGCCTTGTTGCCCAAGGCCGAGGCTCTGGTGGCCGATGCGGCAGAACTGGCTAGCGTTATGGCACAGTGGGGCGCCCCGGTTGCCGGTATCGTACGGCTATGGATTCTGCCTTCGGTCAGCTCAGTGCTGGTGCATAAGCTGCTTGTAAGCTGTCGGGCCAACTATCCGGGGATTCAGCTTCAGGTATCGGAGGGCACCACCCAAGGGATCGAAGAGGCACTTGCCGATGGCCGCTGCGATCTGGGGGTGCTTTCGCGCATTCCATCTGTCGACTTGGCCGACTGCCAGCCTTTGTTGTCTAGCCCAATGCTGCTGGTCGCAAGTCCCCTTGCGCCAGAAGCACAGTTGGCAAGCATCTCTTTTCAACAGGCGGCGGCGTTACCTTTGGTATTGGCAAGCGCGCCCAACAACGCCCGACTCCGTCTGGAACAGGAAGCAAGACGGCAGAAAATAATCCTTAACGTGGCATGGGAAGTTAACCCTGTGCATCTGGCCAAGGAGATGGTGGTCGCCGAGCGGCTCTACATGATGGCGACGCGACTCACCGTTGCCGCAGAAGTTGCAGCAGGCGTGTTGGCCGCGAT
Organism: Polaromonas sp. YR568; assembly: GCA_945871335.1. The sequence continues at coordinate 4,863 of CAMBWM010000135.1, forward strand.
TCCCATCGTGATGCCAGAAATTCAACAAACCTTCTATCTAGTCGTCGCGGGACGACGAAACTCCAGTGCAGCCGTGCGGGCAGTGGCGCAGATTGTCGAGCAACTGGCCGCTGCGGCCGAAAAGCGGCCGTGAAGTATGCCCATCAGTGCATTGCTAGGCGCTTTGAAGCAGGACGTGCGTACAAAAAACCAACTCAGCCTGGCGCCAGGCTGCACAGGCACATTAGTTTGCACCCTTGGCCTTCAAGCCATCCCGGCGCCAGCGGTTGCAGTCGACTCCAAAGCGGCTACGCTGCGTGTGGCCGCCTAGGCCTTAACCAGTCTGGCGAAGGTCTTGCGAAAGTTCTCGACCTTGGGCGCTGCCACGGCCATGCAATAGCCCTGAAAAGGGTTGCGCTCAAAAAAGTCCTGGTGGTAATCCTCGGCCGGCCAGTAGTTGCTCAGCGGCAGAATCTCGGTGACGATGGGCCTGCCAAACGAATTGGCCTGGCGCATACCGTCCATCATTTTTTGAGCGATGTCGCCTTGCTCTGGCGTTGAGACATAAATGCCGCTGCGGTACTGGGTGCCGGCGTCATTGCCCTGGCGGTTTAGCGTGGTCGGGTCGTGAATGACAAAAAATATTTCCAGAATCTCTTCCAGGCTGATTTGTGCCGAGTCAAACACCAGTTTGACTACCTCGTTGTGGCCGGTGTCGCCGGTGCAAACCTGCTCATAGCTCGGCTTGGCCATGTGGCCATTGCAATAGCCGGACTCCACGTCCGTGACACCGCGCACCTTGACGTACACCGCTTCGGTGCACCAAAAACAACCGCCGCCCAGGGTGATGGTCTGCAATTCGCTCATGCGCTTAATTCCTTTTGAAAACTGGCCTTAAAAATCTCATTTTGCCTATCTACACCAGCGCGCTCACGGGCTGGCCAGCAAACTCATCTGCACGGCGTGGACAAACGCCGCCAGCGCCGGACTGTCGCGGCTGGTTTTCCAGAGGCATTGCGTTTCGTAGCGCATGCGCTGATCTTGCAGCGGTACAAACACTGTACCGGCCAAGGCCGACTGCGCCAGTGCCGCCGGCACCAGAGCTACACCCATGCCTTGCGCTACCAGTGACACCACGCTCAGCCAATGCCGCAATTCAAAGCGGATCTCCGGATCCAGCCCGGATTCGGCACACATGGCCAGGATGCGTTCGTGATAGTCCGGCGACACCGCCTTAGAGACCACGGCAAAGGGCTGGCCTTTTAACTGCGCCAAATCCAGGTCGCGCTGCCCCGCCAGCGCATGCCCTGCCGGCAAACACGCCACCAGCGACTGGCTGGCCACACGGATTTGCGACAACTCCGGCGGCACCCGGGTGGTGTGCACAAAACCCAGGTCAATGCGGTCTTGCGCCAGCGCCATCAGTTGCTCGCTGGAGCTGAGTTCTTGGAGCAGCAAGCGCAGTCGTGGATGGCCGGTTTGGAATTGCGCCAGCATGGCCGGCAGGCCGTTGAACAGCATGGTCCC
>CAMBWM010000136.1 GCA_945871335.1 Polaromonas sp. YR568
AGACGTGCTGCATGATGGTTCCGACCAGGTCGGCCGTGGAGGCCATCGGGTCCAGGCTTTGTGGCTCGCCGATCATGGCAAGATTGGCTGCGCCACCCTTTGGTGGTGCGGCCATGGTGGCCAGCGGCAGAGCTGCTAAAAGCAGGGACAAGAGGTGTCGGCGGGGGAAACGCAGCATGGAAGTCTCCTGAAAGATTGGAATTGAAAAATGTAAGTTATTTACATTTTTCACTGTAAATCAAGTTCTGCCTAATTTGGGGCAGGGTTTTCCTGTAAAAAATATTCAATAATGACAATCATTCTTTATTTTTTGCTTAGGAGATCTTCATGCCCGTTGAAATGCTGGGAGCATCCCCCATCGCCTCAGACCGTCTTGCACGCCCCTTGTCGCCCGCCACACGGGCCGGTGATTTTGTTTTTGTCTCGGGTCAGGTGCCGACCAACGACCAGGGCGAGGTGGTCAGCGGCGGCATCGAGGCGCAGACCCGCCAGGTGTTTGTGCGGATTCAACAGGCGCTGGCACTGGCCGGTTGCAGCCTGGACGATGTCTGCAAGGTCAGTGTCTGGCTAGACGATGCACGTGACTTCGGCAGCTTCAACCGTGTCTACATGGAATGCTTTGGGGCTCACCGCCCTGCGCGCTCTACGGTGGAAGCGCGGTTGATGATTGATGCCAAAGTGGAGATCGATGTGACGGCTTACAAGCCTCGCTAAATGGTTTACTCGGGCATCGCTTTGCGAAGCCATCCGTGCCCGAACTTTGCCCTAGAATCCCATAGTTTTTCAACCTTTCAATTAAAGAGCAAACCATGACCATTTCAAATCGCCGCGTTTTCATGATGCAAGTCGCCGTTGGTTCCTCCGCCGTTTTGGCCACCCAGGCTATGGCACAGGCCAAAGTGGACCCTAAAGACCCGCAAGCCGCAGCGCTGGGTTATGTCGCTGACACAACGAAAGTAGACGCCAAAAAATACCCCAAGCACGCAGCCGCCCAGAAGTGCTCTAACTGCGCGCTGTATGCCGGCAAACCCACCGACGCTTGGGCCGGTTGCTCTTTGTTCGCAGGCAAGCAAGTGGCCGGTCCAGGCTGGTGCAGCGCCTACGTCAAGAAGGGTTGATGTCTTGCCGCTGGTTCTGCCAGCGGCGCCACAGGTCGGTCCAGTGCGCGAGCCCGGCAGAGCTCAAACACAGGACCGTCCACAGCCAGTGATGGCCCAACAAAACGCTGCGCACCGCCAGCATCAGGAACAGCCCAGCGGCCAAGTTCAGCGCATAGTGGGCCGGTGACAGCCCCTTACCCGTCAGACGTTGGTACGCCAGCAAGGCGCAAGCTTCCAGCACCGTCAGCGCAATGATGAATTCAATCAATTGGCCGTCTTGCCACCAGGCTTGAAAGGCATTCAGCGCAGCATTCACTTCGGCAGACCCGCCGCCAGCTGACCGAAAGGTCCGTTGAGTTGCACTGTGGCGTAGTTGATGGTCGAGGCAAAAGTCACCCAGAGCAGATAAGGCAATAGCAAAAAGCCGGCTGTGCGCGAATAGCTGCGTGTCGCCACGATCAGTGCGGCGATGGACAGCCACAAAAATCCCACCTCGATCAGCGCCCAGTCAGGCCGCTGCAATTTGAAGAACAGCAGGCTCCACAAAGAGTTCAGCCCTGCGTTGAGTGCAAAGAGGCCGATCAACCAGCGTCGGCTGGTCCGGTCTGGCGCGTTTTTCCAGGCAGTCACGCCCGCGCTGGCCGCCAGAGTGAATATCAGTGTCCAGGCCGGGCCAAACCAGATATCGGGCGGTTTGAAGGACGGCTGGACCAACCCACGGTACCAGGGCCCTAGCTCTGTGAGCTGGGCGCCCACAGTGCCAAGGCCTATGGCCGCGAGGGCGGCAATCAGGATGGGTAAAAAAGTCTCTCGCGACAGCTTCATATGTGCGCCAGGTTTGTCAGGTTTGCAATGAATTTTTTGCGTGCCATTTCTTTATTCATGGAAGGCCCAAAAGTCAGTTTTTCACGCTGCGATCTTCGCAGATCTTAAGGAGTCGCTCAATACTACAGCGGAGCCTGCACAATGGCGGCGTGGTTGAATATTTAAAATGCAATCTGTTTATCCAAAGTTCAGAAAGAAGCGATGACACGCAAAACCTACGACGAATTACGCAGTGCGCGTTGGATGGCGCCTGACGACTTGCGCTCTTTTGGTCACCGCTCGCGCGTCATGCAGCTGGGCTACGGCCCCGACGACTGGGTTGGCAAGCCCATGATCGCCATCGTCAACACTTGGAGTGATATCGGCACCTGCCACGGCCACTTCAAGCAGCGCGTCGAGGATGTCAAGCGAGGCATTTTGCAGGCGGGTGGTTTTCCGATCGAGTTGCCGGCGATCTCGCTGTCTGAGGCCATCGTCAAGCCGACCACCATGCTTTACCGCAACCTGCTGGCCATTGAGACCGAGGAGCTGCTGCGCAGCCACCCGATCGATGGGGCCGTGCTGATGGGTGGCTGTGACAAGACCACGCCCGGTCTGATCATGGGTGCGCTAAGCGCCGGCTACCCCTTTATTTACATGCCGGCCGGGCCGATGCAAAGCGGCAACTGGAAGGGCCAGGTCTTGGGCTCGGGATCTGACACTTGGAAATACTGGGACGAGCGGCGCGCCGGCAAAATCAGCGCCAAGCAGTGGATCGAAGTGGAGGGCGGTATTGCCCGCAGCCACGGCCACTGCATGACCATGGGCACGGCCAGCACCATGACCGGCATTGCCGAGGCCTGCGGCTTCACGCTGCCCGGTGCGTCGTCGATTCCGGCTACCGACTCTAACCATGTGCGCATGGGCGCTGATTGCGGCCGTCGCATTGTGGACATGGTCTGGGAAGACCTGACGCCAGCGAAAATACTCAACCGCGCGTCCTTTGAAAACGCCATCACTGTGGCTATGGCCATGGGTTGCTCGACCAACGCCATCATTCACCTGGTCGCCATGTCGCGCCGCGCCGGTGAGCATTGCGCCGTGGGTCTTGAAGACTTTGATGCGGCCAGCCGCAAGGTGCCTGTTATCGCCAATATACGGCCCAGCGGCGACAAGTACCTGATGGAAGACTTCTACTTTGCCGGCGGCATGCGCGCCATGATGAATGTGCTGCGCGAGCATCTGGATTTGAGCGCCATGACGGTGACCGGTCGCAGCGTCGGCGACAACATTGAGGGCGCCGAGGTCTACAACGCAGACGTGATTCGTCCGCTGTCCAACCCGATTTACGCCGAAGGTGCACTGGCCGTGCTCCGGGGTAACCTGGCGCCGAACGGGTGTGTCATCAAGCCCAGCGCCTGTGCGCCGCACCTCTTCAAGCACACCGGTCCGGCACTGGTGTTTGACGATTACCCAAGCATGAAAAAAGCCATTGACGACCCGGATTTGGACGTCACGGCCGATCACGTGATGATCTTGCGCAATGCCGGCCCGCAAGGCGGCCCGGGAATGCCGGAGTGGGGCATGCTGCCGATACCGACCAAACTGGTCAAGCAAGGTGTACGTGACATGCTGCGCATATCGGACGCCCGGATGAGCGGCACCAGCTATGGTGCTTGCATCTTGCACGTTTCGCCGGAGGCTTATATTGGCGGCACACTGGCGCTGGTTCAAACTGGCGACATGATCACAGTCGATGTGCCGGCCCGCAGTATTCACCTGGCCGTCAGCGACGACGAGCTGGCCCGTCGCAAAGCGCAGTGGGTGCAACCGGCCAAGCGCTTTGCGCGTGGTTACGGCTGGATGTTCAGTCGCCACATCATGCAGGCCGACCAGGGCTGCGATTTTGACTACCTCGAGACATCCTTCGGCGAGCCTGTGCCCGAGCCGGATATTTTTTGAACGACATCTGCATAACAATTTCCCGAAACCTTCAAGCTATTTCCTGAAAGACAGACATGCCTCTTAGCAACATCACCCGCGACAAGCTCAAGACCGTCAGCACCGCCACCTTGTGCAGCGCGCTGTTCAAGCGCGGCTTGCGCAACCAGTTCATCCAGAACGTGCTGCCGCTCAACAGCCAGTTACCCAACATGGTCGGCGAAGCCTTCACCCTGCGCTACATTCCGGCGCGTGAAGACCTCAACCCCATGACTGTGTTTCTGGACCCCAAGCACCCGCAGCGAGTGGCCATCGAAGAATGCCCGCCAGGCGCCGTCATGGTGATTGACAGCCGCAAGGACGCCCGTGCCGCTTCTGCCGGTTCTATTCTGATCACCCGCCTGATGGTGCGCGGCGCTGCCGGCGCGGTGACCGACGGCGGCTTTCGTGATTCCCCCGAAATCGCTGCTTTGCCTTTCCCTACGTACCACCAGCGTCCGTCTGCACCGACCAACCTGACGGTGCACCAAGCGATGGACATCAATGTGCCGATCGGCTGCGGTGATGCGCCTGTGTTTCCCGGTGACATCATCGTGGGTGACCGCGAAGGCGTGGTGGTGATTCCGGCGCACATGGTTGATGAGATTACCGCCGAGGCTGTCGAGATGACTGCGTTTGAAGATTTCGTTACAGAAGAAGTGCTCAAGGGCCGCCCGACGATTGGCTTGTACCCGCCAACGCAGCAGCAGTCTAAAGATGACTTTGCTGTCTGGCGCAAGGCCAAAGGCCGTTGATTTTTAAAGCATGGCAAGGGCCAAAACTCCAATGCCATTTTGAAAGAAAAGCTCCCTTTTGTGAGTTACCCACTGGCACTGGCGCCGGAGCAGGCGGGCCTGTGCCCGGTGCTGGACGCGCAAGGGCTGCACGTGGGTAACCTCAAACTGATTGGCGCTGTCTGGAAGTTCAAGGCCATCGGCTACGGTGCTGGCGGTGAATTAATTCCTGGCGGCGGCCCGCTCACCGATCGTCACAACACCGTGTTTGACAAGCTCGATGCGACCGAAATCAATGCTGTGCTAATCTGAAAATAATCCTCGTCTTGAGAAGACGGCAGCTTTCATCATTTCTTTATGAGTTCAGCCCTGACACCCGCCGACACCCCCGCATCTTCATGGCTTCCGCCGGATGATGCACAGCGACAAGCGCTGCATAACGAAGTCCATGCCCGACCGACAGCGCGCATTCATCTGCCGGCTTTGGTGGTTTACGTGGCCGTGCTCAACGAGGGCGTAAGCCGCGAACAGGAGTGCGAACACCTGCGCCTGTTGCCCGGCCTATCGTCCCTTTCACTGGATCGCTTGAACGGGAATTTTCTGCGGCTGCGTTTTGATGGCTTCACCGTCAAGTGGGAGCGGCATACCGAGTTCACGCGTTACTCGATCGTGCAGCCTTTGCCTGAAACGGCCTTACTCGGCGCCAGCGATCCGGACTTGTTGTCTGCCCTGGTGGTGGAGGCTGAATGGCTGCGCGCGATTCCTGGCCGCACCATTGCCGCCATCCTGCTCGGCATGGTCCCAGGTGACTTAGATCAGCCAGCGCTCACACTGGAAAAAGCCACACGCTGGCTGGGTGGCCCGCCCGGCATGGCCTCCATGCTTGGGGAAAACGGTCACTCGCTGGCGGTCAGCAACTTTCTGCTGCGCCCTGATGGTTTTGAACGCATGCTGGTGGTCGCGCCGTCCAGCATCTCCGCTACCCGGGCCGGCAGGGTGTCACAACGTCTGCTCGAGCTTGAAACTTACCGCCTGATGGCGTTGCGCGGTTTGCCTGTGACCAAACAACTCGGGCCCATGCTGGCCCAGTCTGAGGGCGAACTGGCCGATATCATGGCCAGCCTGGAAAACAAGGCCTCAGCAGATCAGACATTGCTCGACACACTGGTGTCTTTGGCAGCTCGCGTGGAGCGGGCCACGGCCGAGCATGTTTACCGTTTTGCCGCCACCCGCGCCTACGACGGGTTGGTGACGCAGCGCATCTCCGAACTGCGTGAAAGTGCGGTGTCCGGCTCGCAGACCATCGGTGAATTTATGAAGCGGCGTTTGTCGCCGGCCATGGCCACGGTTGTCGCTACCGCGCAGCGTTTGACTTCTTTGTCTGAGCGTGTGGCGCGCACCAGTGCGCTGCTGCGCACTCGGGTCGACATAGCCACTGCAGTACAAAACCAGCAACTGCTTGAAAAACTCACGCGCGGGCAACAACTACAGTTGCGCTTGCAAGCCACAGTGGAAGGGCTGTCGATTGCGGCGATCTCTTACTACGTGATCAGTCTGATTTTGTATGGCGGCAAAGCGCTCAAAGCTGCCGGCGTACCACTCAACCCGGAAATAGCCGCCGGCGCCATGGTGCCCGTGGTCTTGTGGGCATCTTGGACAGCCGTGCGGCGTATTCACAAAAA
>CAMBWM010000137.1 GCA_945871335.1 Polaromonas sp. YR568
GTGGGCGAGATCATCAGCTGGAAAGAAGCGCTGCGCCGCCACCCGCACGACCCGACGGACCCCAACCACACCTTTTACTTTCACGTCGATGAAAAGCACGTGATCGACGCCAAGCACGGCGGCAACTCTTCACGCTGGATCAACCACAGCTGCGCGCCCAATTGCGAGGCGGATGAACAAAAGGGCCGGGTCTTCATCAAGGCGCTTCGCAATATTCCGGCGGGGCAAGAGCTGTTTTACGACTACGGCCTGATCATTGACGCCAAGTACACCAAAAAGCTCAAGGCCGAATACCCCTGCTGGTGCGGTGCGCCCAACTGCCGCGGCACCCTGCTAGCACCCAAGGACAAGGACGAAAAGAAAAAGGCCAAGAAAAAGTCAGGCAAAAAATCCAAGAAACTCAAAAGTAAAAAACACTGAGCCACGCTTGCCTGCGCCCATGTCCGAGTCCGTCAATGCCGAAAGCCCCGCTGCAAAAACGCCTGTGCGCTGGCCCGCAGAAGCCATCTGGCAGGCCGTGGCGCCGCGCTTGCCAGCTTTCACGGTGGAGATCTTGCCGCAGATCGATTCAACCAACAGCGAGCTGATGCGGCGTTGCCGCGCCTCCGCTAGCGCAGCCAGCCCGCTACCACCTGAATCCATCTTGCTGGTGGCAGAACATCAAAGCGCGGGCCGTGGTCGCCTGGGCCGCAGCTGGCACAGCGCAGCGGGCGCCAGCCTGACTTTTTCACTGGGCCTGCCGCTGCAGCCGGCCGACTGGTCCGGCCTGTCGCTGGCGGTCGGCGTGAGTCTGGCCGACAGTCTGGCGCCGAAAACGCAAGAGGGCGACAAGCTGCAACTTAAATGGCCAAATGACTTGTGGCTCAACGATTGCAAGCTGGGCGGCATTCTGGTGGAGACCGCCAGCTGGGGAGATCAGCGCTACGTGGTCATCGGTGTCGGACTCAACGTGATGACCCCGGCGCAAACCTTTGAAACCGCAGCGCAGTCCGGCATGCCGCCTGGCGTTGCCGCCACGTCCTTGCAGGCCTTGTGGCCGGGTATGGGCGCCCCTTGGGCACTGAACGCTGTGGCCGCACCGCTGGTCGCTGCCGTGCTGGCTTTTGAGCGGGAAGGTTTTGCGCCCTTTCAAGCGCGCTTTGCCGCCCGCGATGCGCTGGCCGGGCGGGCCGTGCGTCTGTCTGACGGCACCGAGGGCAGCGCCTGTGGTGTCGGCCCGCAAGGCGCCTTGCGCGTGCAGACCGCGGCTGGCATGCGTGACATCAGCAGCCAGGAGGTCAGCGTTCGCCCGCTCGCCGCTGCGCAGCCCCTATTTGCTACAGTCGGGGCGAACCGCTTGTAAGGTCCTTATGCAAAAAATTTTGAGGCTTCCTCTCGTGCCTTGCCTGCGGAGCGCTCTGCTGATGCTGGTAATAGGCCCGTTGGCTCTCTTGGCTCAGGCGCAAACCTTCAAGCTCGAATGCGAGGCCGAAGGTCTGATTGTGCAGCTCGACAACAAAAAACTGCCGCCCGCCAAAGTCAGCATCGAGATACAGAACATCGGCTGGCACATGTACTTCAATGTGGTCGGCCCGCCTGATTACCAGATGCGCGTCAGCAGCCTGATCACCGAGCAATTCCAGGGCACCAACCTGAGCAACGCCTCGCGCCTGGGCGCCAACAAAAAGAACAAAAGTAACGGCCACGAAACCCAGGTCGTTATTGACCGGGCCACCGTGAGCTACAGCGGCTATAACGATGTCGATCAACGCGGCAAGCTGGTGCGCATCCTCTACGAGGGCAAGTGCAAACTGCCCGCTTGAAAGACCTGTACATGCCAAGCGCTGCCATCTTGAAAATCAAGCCACTGGGTTTCCCGTGGAAGACCATCGACCCTTTTTTATTTTGCGCGTACCACGATGACGCCTACCCGGCAGGTAATGCGCACATGGGGCCGGCTGTGTCGCTGGTCGGCCGGCAGCTGGGCCAGGACTTCAGCCGTCAGGGCGGCTGGAGCATGTACCACGGGCAAACCGTTCCGGGCTTTCCATCGCACCCGCACCGCGGCTTTGAAACCGTCACCATCGTGCGCAAGGGCCTGATCGACCACGCCGACTCGCTGGGCGCAGCCGCGCGCTTCGGGCGGGGCGATGTGCAGTGGCTGACGGCCGGCCGGGGCATCGTGCATGCCGAGATGTTTCCGCTGCTGGCCACCGACCAGGCCAACCCGCTGGAGCTGTTTCAAATCTGGTTGAACCTGCCGGCGGCCAGCAAGATGGCGCCGCCGCACTTCACCATGATCTGGTCACAAGACGTGGTGCGCCACGTGACGCAAGACGAGGCCGGCCGCAGCACCGAGCTGGCCGTGATCGCCGGCCGCTTGCAGGATGCCGACGCGCCGCAGTCGCCGCCGCCCGACTCCTGGGCGGCACAGCTTGACGCCGATGTGGCGATGTGGACCCTACGCATGGACCCAGGCGCGCACTGGACGCTGCCCGCCACCGCAGGCGAGCAGACGCAGCGCAGTCTGTATTTCTTCAAGGGTGAGCAGGTCGAAATTGAGGCTGAACTTTTAACGCAGCACGCCGCGCTTGAGCTCGCCCGCTGCGCCGTGACCTTGGTCAATCGTGGAAACACGGCAGCCGAATTTTTACTCTTGCAAGGCAAACCGATTGGCGAGCCGGTGGCGCAGTACGGCCCCTTCGTGATGAACACGCAAGCTGAAATCCGCCAGACCGTCGCCGACTACCAGCGCACCCAGTTCGGCGGCTGGCCCTGGGACGACAGCGGCCCGGTGCACGGACCCGAGCCGGTGCGCTTTGCGCGCTACCCGGACGGGCGCGAGACGCGGCCGGCGTCAAACGACTGACGCAGCCGCTCAAACCACAGCACCCATGAAAAAACGCACCCGAGGGTGCATTTTTTGTGAGTCGTTGCGAGCCTCTACTTCGCGATCACGCGCACCATCTCCAGGCACTTGTTGGAGTAACCCCATTCGTTGTCATACCAGGCGACGACCTTCACAAAAGTGCTGTCCAGCGCAATGCCGGCGTCGGCGTCAAACACGCTGGTGCAGGTCTCACCGCGGAAATCGGTGGCGACCACCTTGTCTTCGGTGTAGCCGAGGATGCCTTTGAGTGCCCCCTGGCTTTGGGCTTTCATCTCGGCGCAAATTTCTTGGTACGAAGCTTCTTTGTTCAGCTCAACCGTCAAGTCAACCACCGAGACGTCCGATGTGGGCACTCGAAACGACATGCCGGTGAGCTTTTTGTTGAGCTCGGGGATGACCACGCCCACCGCTTTGGCAGCGCCGGTGCTGGACGGAATGATGTTCTCGAGGATGCCGCGGCCGCCGCGCCAGTCTTTACCGCTCGGGCCGTCCACGGTTTTTTGGGTGGCGGTGGCGGCGTGCACGGTGGTCATGAGGCCGCGCTTAATGCCCCATTTGTCGTTGAGCACTTTAGCGACCGGGGCCAGGCAGTTGGTGGTGCAGCTGGCGTTGGAGATGATGGCCTGGCCGGAGTAGGTCTTGTCATTGACGCCATAAACAAACATGGGCGTGTCGTCCTTGCTGGGGGCCGAAAGAATGACTTTTTTGGCGCCGGCTGCCAGGTGTTTTTCAGCGGTGGCTTTGTCCAGAAACAGGCCGGTGGACTCGAGCACGATGTCGGCGCCAATCTCGTTCCACTTGAGCGCGGCCGGGTCACGCTCTTGCGTGAGGCGGATCTTGTGGCCGTTGATGATCAGCGTGTTGCCTTCAACCGAGATCTGGCCCTTGAAGCGGCCGTGCACCGAGTCGTACTGGAGCATATAGGCCAAGTAATCGGGCTCGAGCAGGTCGTTAATGCCGACGATCTGGATGTCGGAAAAGTTTTGCACGGCGGCGCGCAAGACATTGCGACCGATGCGGCCGAAGCCATTGATGCCGAGTTGGATGGTCATTTGCTGGGGTTCCTGATGTTGAATCTGGCGGGGCTCGCGGAAGGCGCGATAAACGCCATCTTCGGTTTATTTCCTGAACAGAACCTTGCGGACGGTGTTGGCGACGTTTTCCGGTGTGAAGCCGAAGTGCTTGAACAGCACAGGCGCCGGGGCTGACTCGCCGTAGCTGTCGATGCCGACGACGGCTGCGCAGCCGTATTTCCACCAGCCGTCTGTCACGCCCATCTCAACGGCAATGCGCGGAATGCCTTCCGGCAGCACTTCGGTTTTGTAAGCGGCTTTTTGCTTGTCAAAGGTGGTGGTGCTGGGCATGGAGACCACGCGCACGGCGATCTTGAACTCTTTGGCCAGCAGTTCCTGGGCCTTGAGCGCGAGCTGCACTTCAGAGCCGGTGGCGATGATGACGGCCTGCGCCTTTTTCTTCAGGCCGACTTCTTCAGGCTCGGCCAAAACGTAAGCGCCTTTGCTGATCTGGCCGACATCGTCTTTGGGCGCGTAGGGCAGGTTCTGGCGGCTGAGCAGCAGTGCTGTGGGCTTGTTTTTGTTTTGCAGGGCCACGGCCCAGGCCACGGCGGTTTCTGTAGTGTCGCCTGGACGCCAGACATCCAGGTTGGGGATCAGACGCAGCGACGCGGCGTGCTCGATCGACTGGTGCGTCGGGCCGTCTTCGCCGAGGCCAATGGAGTCGTGCGTGAACACATGCACCACGCGCAGTTTCATGAGCGCAGCCATACGAATGGCGTTGCGGCTGTAGTCGCTAAACGTCAGGAAAGTGCCGCCGTAAGGAATGTAGCCGCCGTGCAGCGCAATGCCGTTCATGATGGCGGCCATGCCGAATTCGCGCACACCGTAGTTGATGTGGCGCCCGCCGATTTTCTGGCCATCGGCTGTCTCGCTCAGTACCACCGCGCCTTGCGCGTCAAAGCGCAGATTGGGCGTGCTCTTGGTGTTGGTGAGGTTGGAGCCGGTCAGGTCGGCCGAGCCGCCCAGCAACTCGGGCAGGCCGGCGGTGAAGGCTTCGAGCGCGAGCTGCGAGGCTTTGCGCGAGGCCACGGTCTCGGCCTTGGTGTGTGCGCCCACCACGGTGTCCACGGCGAGCTGCGAAAAGGACTTGGGCAGCTCGCCCTTCATGCGGCGCAGCAGCTCGGCAGCTTGCGCCGGAAAGGCGGCCTGGTAAGCGCTGAACTTGGCGCTCCAGGCGGCTTCACGCGCTTGGCCGGCAGCCTTGGCGTCCCAAGCGTCGTAGGCGGATTGCGGCATTTCGAAAGGAGCGTGCGGCCAGCCCAGGGCTTCGCGCGTGAGCTTGATTTCTTCGGCGCCCAGCGGTTCGCCGTGGGCCTTGGCGGTGTTGGCACGGTTGGGCGAGCCTTTGCCGATATGGGTCTTGCAAATGATCAGCGTCGGCTTGCTATCGCCGGCGCCTTTGGCCTGGGCGATGGCGGCGTCCACGGCGTCTGCGTTGTGGCCGTCCACCGGGCCGATAACGTTCCATCCGTAGGCGGCAAAGCGCTGGGCGGTGTTGTCAATGAACCAGGGCGCAACCTGGCCGTCAATCGAGATGCCGTTGTCGTCGTACAGAGCGATCAGCTTGCCGAGCTTCCAGGCACCGGCCAGGGCGGCGGCTTCGTGGCTGATGCCCTCCATCAGGCAACCGTCGCCCATGAAGACATAGGTGTGGTGGTTGACAACTTCATGGCCGGGGCGGTTGAACTCTTGCGCGAGCAATTTTTCAGCCAGCGCCATGCCGACGGCGTTGGTCACGCCCTGGCCGAGCGGGCCGGTGGTGGTCTCAACGCCGGGGGTGTAGCCGACTTCCGGATGGCCCGGCGTTTTGCTGTGCAGCTGGCGGAAGTTTTTCAGCTCTTTCATGGGCAGCGCGTAGCCCGTCAGGTGCAGCAGCGCGTAAATCAGCATGGAGCCATGGCCGTTGGACAGCACGAAGCGGTCGCGGTCCAGCCAGTGCGGGTTGGCCGGGTTGTGCTGCAAATGCCGCGCCCACAAAGCCACCGCCATATCGGCCATGCCCATGGGCGCGCCGGGGTGGCCGGAATTTGCTTGCTGAACGGCGTCCATGGCCAGGGCACGGATGGCGTTGGCCATGAGGGGGGAGGAGTTATCAGCCATTTACGTGTGAGTCCAGAGTGAGGTGCGCAGGGAAAGTGAGGAGGTGAAATCTGTCCCGGGGCCAAGCCCGGCATCAGCAAGGATTTTACAGGGGCAGCCATTCGCCCGGGCCGTTCGGGTGGCGCGACGGGTGCGGGCGCGATAATCCGCCAACATGAGCCCTGCCCCTGTTTTGCCCCCCGCTACGCCTGCTGTGCGCCACGCACTGATACTGGCCGCCGGCCGTGG